>NZ_LZMP01000017.1:0-86932 GCF_001691435.1 Gordonia sp. UCD-TK1
TACCCTCGCCGACGTGCTGCACCGGCGCCTGCGTGATGCCGCGGTGGCATGCACGCGACTCACCATCATCGCGACCACCGAACGCGGACAACAGCATTCGCGGACCTGGCGATGTGCCCAACCGCTGACGCCGGAGACGACCGCGGATCGTATCCGATGGCAACTCGAGGGGTGGCTGACCGGCGCGGCGCGGCCCACTTCCCCGCGGGTCGAGCCGCGCGCAGCGAGGAGCAGTGCCCGACCCGACTCGCCGATCGTCCGCCTGCGGCTCGAACCGGTCGAGGTCGTCGAGGCCGGGGCCCTGCACTATCAGCTCACCGACGATCTCTCCCGTGGCGGGCTGGCCGGTGAACCGGATGTGGAGGAGCGCGCCCGGCGTTCGCTGGTGCGGATACAGGGGCTGCTGGGCGGGGATGCGGTCCGTATTCCCGTGCTGAGCGGTGGTCGCGGACCCGCCGAACGGATCACCATGGTCTCCCTGGGCGACGAGCCGGCTCCGCGCCGGGATCCGTCGGCGCCGTGGCCCGGACGCCTGCCACAACCCAGCCCGACGGTGCTGGTGGAGACCGCGATCCACGTGCTCGACGCCGTGGGGCAACCGGTGAAGGTGACCGATCGCGGGGCCTTCACCGCCGAACCGGTGACCGTCGCGCTGGCCTCGTCCCGGGCGCGCCGGTCGAGTTGGGGCCTGTGCTGGTGGGCCGGGCCCTGGCCGGTCGGAGGCGCCGACCGGCCAGCTGGGGCCTCGGTGCCGATCGGAGCCGCCGAGACCGGACTGACCGCGCGTGCGCAGGTGCTGCTCGACGATTCGCGCGCCCTGCTGCTGTGTTACCGCGCCGGGGAGTGGATCGTCGAAGGTGTCTACGAGTGACTGCGTCCCGCGGAGTGGCCTTTGAGAAGAAACGACGCGACCGAAAGCGTGCGCGTTCGCCTAGAAAATGCCACTCTCGACGCATGGCACGTACCTGGTTGTCGGTGACAGTGGAACTGCTCGGTGGTCGCGGCGTTGAGTTGTGGCCCTGGCCCGGAAGGGTTTTCGCGGTCGGACCGGCGCACACGTTCAAGGATCTGGCGACCGCCATCGATGACGCGTTCGCTCGATGGGATCGTTCCCATCTGTCACTGTTCACCCTGGACGACGGCAGGGTGGTCGCCGACGCCGCGCTCGGTTCCGACCTGGCCGGTGGTATCGGCGGCCCGATCTCCGAGCCCGTGGACATCGCCACGGCCAAGGTCGCCGCGTTCGCAGCGACCGGCTCTGAGTTCCAGTACACCTTCGATCTCGGCGACGAGTGGACCCATCGGTGCGTCGTGGGAGATCTGAAGGTCGACCCGGTGGACGTGTTGGGCATCAAGCCGAAGGCGCCGCTGGCGTACTTCGGCTGGGGCGACATCCCGGATCAGTACGGTCGACGGACGGCCGATGGGGACGACGAGACGCCACCACGCCCCACCGTTCCTCATCCGATGCTCGTCGGCCAGTGGCCCGCGCAGAAGGAGATACGCGCACTCGATCTGGGCGAGGTACGCGGGTCGATCGCGTCGTCGGATGCCGATCGTTTCCTGGATGCCGTCATCGGATGCGATCTGCACGACGCACTCCAGCAGGTCGGCCCCGGGGTACCGATGGCACTGCAGAAGCGCCGCGAGCGAGCCGAACCGGTGGCCGTGTCGATCGTCGAACAACTCAACCGACGGGGAGAGGCCGGCGACGCCGAACTCGCCGAGGAACTACTCGCGAGCCTGCGCGGGGAACCCGCGCCGGGACGGCCGATCGCGGTGGATCTCGAGATGCTCAGCGACGAGATGGAGGGTGATCCGAACCGGTCCACCGGCGGACTCATCGACCTGAGCACCGGCTTCGTGTACAACGACGAGATGCTCGAGCCGGGCGTGCTCGATGAGGAGTTCGACGTCGAGGAGGACCCGGATCGCTGGCTGCGCTTCGACTGCATCGGTTCGCGCGACAGCTGGCGGGACATGGCCGATTTCGCCACGCGCACCACCGATCCCGACCTGCGCAACCGTCTGGAGCGCGCGATCGAGGGACGAGGTGCGTTCCGCAGGTTCCGGGACGTCGTCCACGAAGCGGGTGTGAGTCAGCAGTGGTACGCGTTCTCCACCGACCGCAAGTTCGGACGGGCACGCAAATTCCTGGTCCGGCAAGGAATCCGACCCGTCTGACTCAGCTGTTGCGCCCCCGCGCGATGACCGGCCACCGGCTGTCCGAGCCGTCGATCGCCACCAGTTCGTCGACGAGATTGACCGCGGTGCAGACGTGGTTCGGCACCACCCGGATCACATCGCCCAACCGGGGGGCCGACGTCGATTCCGCCGGGAACTCCACCACCGCATGGTGTTCGGACAACTGCACGACGCGGGCGTCGGGGTGATCGAGGAGGCGTCCGTGGCCGGTCGCCCAGGCGGCTCGGTCGGCGCCGAGGATCTTGCTGCCCGCGTCGACGACGATCCGTCCGGGTTCGCTCCGCACCACGGTCGCCACCGCGGTCAGCGCGACGTCGTCGAATCCGCAGGTGCCGATCTCGACCTGCTGGGCGTCGTTGAGGGGATACACGCCCGGACGGATCTCGGTGAGCACGCCCGCATACGTGGGGTCGCCGACGAACTCGACGGTGGGTGTGGACCCGCCGCTGCGCACGCGCGGATCGATGCCCTGCGCTCGGAGACTCTTCGCCGCCGTACGCAGTGCCGCCACCTCCTGTTCCGCGGCCCGCCGACGGGTGTCGCCGGTGCCGTAGCCGTGGCCGGGGAAGGTGAACACGCCGACGACGTCGAGCCCCGCGGACACGCCCGCCGCCGCGACGTCTCCGGCGTCCCCGGGTGCGGTCCCGGTGCGGTGTTGTCCGGAGTCGACCTCGACGAGCGCCTCGATCCGCTGCCCGCCGAGCAGCGCCCCGAGATGCCGTGCGCCCGCCACCGAGTCGACACCCACCCGTAGCGACACCCGGTCCGCGAGGGCGCGCAACCGGGCGGCTTTTTCCGGGGTCGGCCAGATGGGGTAGGCGATGAAGATGTCGGTGCACGAGGTGATGTCGGCGGCGTCGGCGAAGGCCTCGGCCTCGCCGATGGTGGCCACCGCCAGCCCCGCGGCACCGGAATCGATCTGCATACGCGCGATCTCGGCGCATTTGTGGGTCTTCGCATGCGGCCGGAACCCGACGCCCGCCGATCGCGCGCGGTCGGCGAGCACCGCGAGGTTGCGCGTCATGCGGTCGACGTCGACCTCGAGATACGGGGTGTCGATCACGCGTCCCGCCCGCCGGCGTCACGATCCGAACGGCCCAGCGCCGCCGCCGATTCGCCGAAGACCAGGTACTCCTGGTGCAAAATGCGGGTGGTCAGTCCGGGGGTGACGCGGTGCCCGATCTCGGCGACGAGCCCGACCAGCGAGTCGACGCGCTTGGGTCGATCGATGATCGCGTGCAGCACGCGCGCCGCGGCCCGGTCGACGTTCCAGGTCCCGGGCTGGTTGTCGTAGGCCTCGGTGGGCGCGATCATCCGCGTCTTCACGAGGGGGAGACGGACATTGGAGAAGGTCACGTGGTCGGACACCGTCTCGGTGCCGGTGACGTCGCTGAAGGCCTCCAGGGCGGCCTTCGACGCCGCGTAGGCACCGAACCGCGGGCCACGCGACTGCACCGCGATCGAGGTCACGTTCACCACATGACCCGCCTGCCGGGCGATCATGTGCGGCAGCAGTCCGAGGACGAGGTTCACCGCGCCGAAGTAGTTGACCGCCATCACCCGGTGGTAGTCGTGAGACCGGTCCACCGAGTTGACCGTGGCGCGACGGATCGACCGGCCGGCATTGTTGACCAGGACGTCCACGTGACCGTGCGCGGCCAGCACGGTCTTGACGAGCGCATTGACCGATTCCTCGTCGGTGATGTCGCACTGGTATGCGGTGACGTGACCGGGCGGAATGCCCTTTTTGCTCGTCGTCGAGTTCAATTCCTCGGTCGCCGATTCGAGTTCGTCGGCGTTGCGGGCGACGATGAGGACGTTGGCCCCGCGTGCGACGCACATCCGTGCGGTGGCCTTGCCGATTCCGCTCGACCCGCCGGTGATGAGGACGTTCTTGCCGACGAGTGGCCCGCGCGGATCGGTGCGCCGGTTGCGCGACCGGTCGAGGTGTCGTGACCAGTAGGTCCACAGGCGCGGGGCGTAGTCGGCGAAGTCGGGCACGGTGATACCGAGGTCACCCAGGACCGCCACGGTGGTGTCGGCGCGGAAGTCGACCGGCAGCGTCACCGCGTCGAGTACTGCCCCGGGGATGCCCTGCTGGGCGGCGACGAGGTTGCGCCCGACGCGCGCGATCCCCATGCCGGACAACGTCATCACGGGTTCCACCGCAGCCCGTGGGATGGCGTCGAACCCCTTCGGCGCCTTGAACGCCGGTGCCAGCGCGTTGTACATCTCGGTGGTGGTGAGCGACTTCGGGTCGCTGAGATGGAACACCAGTCCGCTGCGCGTGGGGTTCACGCCGAGGAGGGCGACCATCGCGGCGGCGACGTAGTCGACCGGCACGATGTTGAGCGTCCCGAGATCGGGCATCGGCAGTCGCAGCATCGAGGGCAGTCGGCCGAGCGTCGCGAGGTGGCCGAAGAAGTAGTAGGGACCGTCGATCTTGTCCATTTCGCCGGTGCGCGAGTCGCCGACCACGATCGACGGCCGGTACACGCGCCAGCGGAGTCCCTCGCGTTCGCGCACGACGCGCTCGGCCTCGAACTTGGTGCGATGGTAGGGAGTCGGAAAGCCTTGTCCGACTTCGAAGTCCATCTCGGTGAAACGACCGCGGTGGTCACCGGCCACGGCGATCGAGGAGACGTGGTGGAACAGCGCATCGTGCGCGATCGCGAAGTCGGCGGCGCGCGAGGTCCCGACGACGTTGGCGGCGCGCTGTGACTCCGCGTCGGCGGCCATGTCGTAGATCGCCGCGAGGTGGATGACGTGATCGATCGCGGGGACGGTGTCCGGTGCGATACCGAGTCCCGGGGCGGTCAGGTCGCCGACCACGGGTGTCACGCGGTCGCCCGCGTCGAGGTCGTCGAGCATGGTGAGGAACGCCGCGCGCGAGGTCTCGCGTACCAGTGCGTGGATGGTGGCGTCGGGAGCGACGGTCAGGAGACGTTCGAGTACGCGTCGCCCGATGAACCCGCTGCCCCCGGTGATGAAGTAGCTCGTCATGGAAGGGATCCCATCAGATGGGCGGGCCGACGGCCCGCTGGCTGTCCACGGCCCGCGGGCCGCGGATCTGTCTGGTACTCAGAGTGACACTAACTTGCGGCGATGGCAACGACTACGCGCGCGGCGTCGCGCGCCCGTATGCGTCGACCGTGCGCCTCAAGTCCTCGATTGTGCGCCCCGAGGGCCTGACCAGGCCGACTTCCGCAACAGGCGGGCGCCGTTGAGGGCGACGAGCACGGTCGAACCCTCGTGCCCGGCCACGGCCAGGGGGAGTGGCAGGGTGCCGATGAGATCCCAGGTCACGAGGGTGAGGATCACGGTGGCGGCGATGCACAGATTGGCGATGACGTAACGGCGGGCGAGGCGGGACAGCCGGATCAGCGCGGGGACCGCGGTGAGGTCGTCACGCACGATGATCGCGTCGGCGGTCTGGACCGCGAGGTCCGCACCGCGACGACCCATCGCGATGCCGGTCCCGGCCGCCATGAGTGCCGGTGCGTCGTTGATGCCGTCGCCGACCACGAGCACGTGTCCCTCGATCTCGCCGACGATCCGGACCTTGTCCTCCGGCAGCAGGTCGGCGTGTACCTCGCGGATTCCGGTCCGGTCGGCGACGTCCGCGGCGACCGATGGCCGGTCGCCGGTCAGCAGCAGGACCGAACCCGACGTGACGTCGCCGATCAGCCGCACCGCCTCGGCGGCGTCGTCCCGCAGGCGATCGACGAGTTCGATCCGGCCGATCTCCCGTCCGTCGACGAGAACGCCGACCATCGTCCCGGTCGAACCGGCGACGGTGCGCTCGACGGTGACGCGGCGCCCGCCGACCGCACCCGTCACCCCGCGCCCGGGAAGTGCCCGGAAATTGTCCACTGCCCCGACGCGCAGTCCGCGGTCGGCGGCGGCGGTCACGATCGCGCGACCGAGGGGATGCTCACTGGGGTACTCGACCGCGGCGGCCAGCGCCAACACCTGGAACGGGTCGTGACCGTCGAACGCCGTCACGTCGACGACCTGCGGGCGTCCCTCGGTGAGGGTGCCGGTCTTGTCGAACGCGACGACCGAGGTCCGTCCCACCGACTCCATCACCGCGGCGGACTTGACCAGGACGCCGTGCCGACCGGCATTGGCGATCGACGCGAGCAGCGGCGGCATCGTCGACAGGACGACGGCGCAAGGCGAGGCGACGATCATGAACACGATGGCACGAAGCAGCGCCTCGTCGAATGTGTTGCCGAACAACATCATCGGGACGCCCAGCACCAGGAGGGTGGCGACGACGACGATGACGGAGTACGTCTGCTCGACCTTCTCGATGAAGAGCTGGGTCGGCGCCTTCGTCTCGGATGCCTCGGCGACGAGCGTCGCGATGCGGGCGATCACCGACTCCGACGCCGGACGGGCGACCTCGACGATCAGCGCGCCGGTGCCATTGACGGTGCCGGACAGCACGTCGTCGCCCGCCGCCCGCACGATCGGGACCGACTCGCCGGTCACGGCCTGCTGGTCGACCTCGCTGCGGCCGTCGACGACGACGCCGTCGGCGCCCACCCGTTCGCCCGGACGGACGAGGATGCGCTGGCCGACTTCGAGTTCGCGGCAGTCGATCTCGCGTGTCGTGCCGTCGGGCGCATACAGGGTGGCCCGTTCGGGGGCCAGTCCGAGCAGGGCGGTCACCGAATCGGCGGTGCGCTGGGTGACGACGACCTCCAGCGCGCCCGAGGTCGCGAAGATCACGATCAGCAGCGCGCCGTCGAAGACCTGCCCGATCGACGCGGCGGCGACGGCGGCGACGATCATCAGCAGATCGACGTCGAGTCGTCGTTCCCGCAGTTCCTGCAGGCCCGATCGGGTCGGTTCCCATCCGCCGGCCAGATAGCACGCGAGATATGCGGTCCACCAGGACCATTCGGGCGCCTGGCAGATCTGGAGCAGCCAACCCGCGAGGAACAGTGCCAGCGCGAGGCCCGCCCAGCGCACCTCGGGTAGCCGAAGTCCGGTCCGGACGATCGACGGCGGGGTGCTCCCGCGGTCTGCTCCCGTAAGCGTCGAGTCGCGGGCCGTTCGTTCCGTCGTCTCCGCCGTACCCATCGTGTCTCCCATCTGTCGTCGGCCCTTCTGCTGGTTGAGCCGGCACCGAGCGCGAGCGAGGCGCCGAGTCGAAGCCACTCGTCGACGACCACCTCTCAGACAGTAACAGTTCATATGAAGAGGTTTTCATGTGAGGTCCGGCCGGTAGCATCCGCTGCATGGGACACGGCATCGATGAAGGGATGCGGCCGGCTGCGCGGCTCGATCCGGAATCGGCCGTGCACGTCGCCACCACTCTGCAGGCGCTGGCGACCCCGAGCCGGCTGCTCATCCTCACCAAGTTGCGGTCCGGACCGCGTTCGGTGACCGATCTCGCCGACGCCGTCGGCATGGAGCAGTCCGCGGTCTCCCATCAGCTCCGGTTGCTCCGCAACCTCGGGCTGGTCACCGGCACCCGGTCGGGTCGGTCGATCAGTTACAGCCTCTATGACAGCCATGTCGCCCAGCTGCTCGACGAGGCGGTCTACCACAGCGAACACTTGCGGCTCGGGCTCGCCGAGCGTCCGCAATCGGCGGGTTGATCCGACGTCACCGAAAGGCATCGCATGACCAGTGACCACACGGCCACGTCGGGAGAACCGCTTCTGCTGATCGAGCAATCCGGACGGGTGCGGACGTTGGTCCTCAACCGTCCGGAGGTCCGGAATGCGCTCAGCTCCGGCCTGATCGAGGCTCTCCGTACCGAATTGGAGAACGCGGACCGGGCCGATGACGTCGACGTCGTCATCCTCACCGGCGCGGGCTCGGCATTCTGCGCCGGCCTGGACCTGGCCGAGTTGGGCTCGTCGACCGAGAGCGCTCGACTGCTCGATCATGCGGACGTACCTGTCGGGCATCCGTGGCGCCCCATCTCGAAGCCGATCATCGGCGCCGTCAACGGTGTCGCCGCCACCGGTGGTCTGGAGTTCGCCCTCGCGTGCGATGTCCTGATCGCGTCCGAACGGGCCCGCTTCGTCGACACCCACTCGCGGGTCGGGGTGTTGCCGGGCTGGGGTCTGACGTCCCGATTGCCGGAAGCGGTCGGCCGGGGTTTCGCGCGCCGCATGAGTTTGTCCGGGGAGTTCGTCGATGCTCAGACGGCGCTGCGGGTCGGTTTGGTGACCGAGGTGGTGGCCCACGATCAGCTGATGGCCGCGGCGATGGAACTCGCGGTGTCCATGGCCGGGAGTGACCAGCTCGCGGTGCGGACCATGCTCGACTCGTATCGACGTGCCGAGCAGCATCTCGTCGGCCCAGCGCTCGACGTGGAGAACGACATGTCGGTCGAGTGGATGGCAGGTTTCGACCCCGCTCGGGTGGCCGATCGTCGGTCCGGCATTGTCGAGCGGGGCCGGGCCAACAGCTGAGTCCTCCCCGGCTGTTGCATCGAACTTGTGTTCGATAAGCTTGGCGGGTGGGCTGGGATCAAGGACCACCGACGTGGTCGGAGATGGAACGGGTGCTCGCCGGCCGAGCGCCCGGCAGTGCCGACCGGCCCGGCACCGAGTTCGGTCCCGACCTCAGCGAATGGGCGCCGTTCCCCGGGGATGGCGGCGACAGTCCGGCCTGGTCGCGCAAACGCGGCGCCTATCAGGCCGAGGACATCGCGCGCGGCTCGTCGGCGGTGCCCTACGCCGAACTGCACGCCCACAGTTCGTACAGCTTCCTCGATGGTGCGTCGATGCCGGAGGAGCTGGTGGAGGAGGCGCAACGGCTCGGACTCCGCGCACTGGCCGTCACCGATCACGACGGGTTCTACGGCATCGTGCGCTTCGCCGAGGCGGCCCGTGAGTTCGGCATGCCGACCGTCTTCGGTGCTGAGCTGTCACTGGAACCCGACATCGCGCGGACGGGTCAGAACGATCCACCGGGCGAGCATCTGCTGGTCCTCGCCCGGGACGGTGAGGGCTACCGCCGTCTGTCACGGACCATCGCCGAGGCGCACATGGTCGCAGGGGAGAAGGGTCTGCTCCGCTACGACCGCGAAGCGCTCGCCGCGGCCGGCGGCGGGCACTGGCTCATCCTCACCGGATGCCGGAAGGGTGCCCTCCGACGCGCCCTCGACCGCGGCGGCGTCCCGGCCGCCGAGCAGGCGCTGCGAGAACTGATCGAGACCTACGGCCACGACAACATCGTCGTCGAGCTGACCGCGCAGGGCATGGCCGACGACGACGAACGCAACGCGGTGCTCGCCGGCCTCGCCGCCGGGGCGGGCGTGCCGACCGTGGCCACCACCGGCGCCCACTTCGCCGCGCCCCGGCGCCGACGGCTGGCGATGGCGATGGCCGCCGTCCGGGCCCGCACCGACATCGACACCATCTCCGGGTGGATGCCCGGCGTCGCCGGATCACATCTGCGCAGCGGCGACGAGATGGCGCGGCTGCTGCCCGCACATCCCGATGCCATCGACAACGCGGTGGGCATCGCCGCGGACTGCGCATTCCACCTGGGCCTCATCGCACCGCAGTTGCCACCCTTCGACGTCCCCGACGGGTACACCGAGGCGAGTTGGTTGCGCGAACTCACCATGACCCGGGCACGCCGCCGGTACGGCACCCCCGCCGAACATCCGCAGGCCTACCGGCAGATCGAGCACGAGCTCGCCATCATCGAGACGCTCACGTTCCCCGGCTACTTCCTGGTGGTCGCCGACATCGTCGACTACTGCAAGGCCAACGACATCCTGTGCCAGGGCCGGGGGAGTGCGGCCAACTCGGCCGTCTGTTACGCCCTCGGGATCACCAACGTCGACCCGGTCGCCAACACGCTGCTCTTCGAACGGTTCCTGGCCCCCGAGCGCGACGGCCCGCCCGACATCGACATCGACATCGAGTCCGACCGACGCGAGGAGGCCATCCAGTACGTCTACCGCCGCTACACCCGGGAGCGCAGCGCGCAGGTCGCCAACGTCATCACCTACCGGGGGAAGTCGGCGATCCGGGACATGGCCCGGGCGCTCGGGTACGCGCCCGGCCAGCAGGACGCCTGGGCCAAGATGCCCGACACCGCTCCCGCCGACGTCGCCGAACTCGCCGGTGAGATCCTCGGAATGCCAAGGCATCTGGGTATCCACTCCGGCGGCATGGTGATCTGCGACCGGCCGATCGCCGATGTCTGCCCCACGGAGTGGGCGCGGATGGAGAACCGCAGCGTGCTGCAGTGGGACAAGGACGACTGCGCCGCCATCGGGCTGGTCAAATTCGACATGCTGGGTCTCGGCATGCTCTCCGCGCTGCACTATGCGATCGACCTGGTCGCCGAACACAAGGGGATAGACGTCGACCTCGCCACCCTCGACCTCGCTGAACCCGCTGTGTACGAGATGCTCTGTCGCGCCGACTCGGTCGGCGTGTTCCAGGTGGAGTCCCGTGCGCAGATGGCCACCCTCCCGCGGCTGAAACCGCGCTGCTTCTACGATCTCGTCGTCGA
Organism: Gordonia sp. UCD-TK1; assembly: GCF_001691435.1. Taxonomy (NCBI): domain Bacteria; kingdom Bacillati; phylum Actinomycetota; class Actinomycetes; order Mycobacteriales; family Gordoniaceae; genus Gordonia; species Gordonia sp. UCD-TK1. Next base: position 10,705 of record NZ_LZMP01000017.1, read on the forward strand.
GGTGGCCCTGATCCGGCCCGGCCCCATCCAGGGCGGCTCGGTGCATCCGTTCATCAAACGGCGCAACGGGGAAGAGCCGGTGACGGTCGAGCATCCGTCGATGAGCAGGGCGCTCGAACGCACCCTGGGGGTGCCGCTGTTCCAGGAGCAGCTGATGCAGTTGGCCGTCGACGTGGCCGGATTCGACGCCTCCGAGGCCGACCAGTTGCGCCGGGCGATGGGTTCCAAACGGTCGCCGGAGAAGATGGAACGCCTGCGGCAACGTTTCTACGAGGGCATGGAGAACCTGCACGGCATCACCGGGGACACCGCCGACCGCATCTTCGAGAAGATGGCCGCGTTCGCCAATTTCGGCTTCCCGGAGAGTCATTCGCAGAGCTTCGCGTCGCTGGTGTTCTATTCGTCGTGGTTCAAGCTGCATCACCCGGCGGCGTTCTGCGCCGCGCTGCTACGGGCGCAACCGATGGGTTTCTACTCACCGCAGACCCTGGTGGCCGACGCCCGACGGCACGGTGTCGCGGTCCATCGCCCCGACATCAATGCCTCACTCGCGCACGCCACCCTGGAGAACGAGGGTCTCGATGTCCGGTTGGGTCTCGACGGGGTGCGCGGCGTCGGGGAGGAGGCGGCGCAGCGCATCGTCGACCGTCGGTCCGACGGTCCCTACCTCGACATCACCGATCTCTCCCGGCGCGCCCGGTTGACGACCAAGGAACTCGAGGGGCTCGCCGGCGCCGGCGCCTTCGACGGGTTCGGCCTCAGCCGGCGTCAGGCCCTGTGGGAGGCCGGGGCCGCCGCGACGGTGCGCGACGATCAGCTGGCCCTGGAATCGGCGCAGGCGACCCCCACGCTTCCGGGTCTCTCCGACGTCGAGCTGGCGGCCACCGACGCCTGGGCCACCGGGATCACCCCCACGTCGTATCCGACGCAGTTCCTGCGTCCCCGGCTCGACGCGATGGGTGTGCTGGCCGCTGATCGCCTGCTGTCGGTGCCCGACGGTTCGCGCGTGTTGGTCGGTGGCGCGGTGACCCATCGGCAGCGTCCCGCCACCGCGTCCGGGGTGACCTTCATCAACCTCGAGGACGAGACCGGGATGGTCAACGTGGTGTGTTCGGTCGGTTTGTGGGCGCGGTACCGTGTACTCGCTCAGACGGCACCCGCTCTGCTGATCCGCGGCCGGGTGCAGAACGCCGAAGGCGCTGTGACCGTCGTCGCAGATCGACTGCAGCGCATGGATCTTCGGGTGGGGAGCAGATCCCGGGACTGGCAGTAGTCCTCCGGCGGACGCGCCGGGATGTCCGAGCCGGATCGGTGTTCACGAAGAACAGGAAGAGTCATGCCGCAACAGGTCGTGGTGACCGTCAAACCGAAGAGCAGCAAGGGCCCGTTGGTCGAGACGGGTCCCGGCGGCGCGATCACCGTCTACGTCCGCGAGCCGGCCACCGATGGCCGGGCGAACAAGGCCGTCTCCGAACTGCTCGCCGCCCACCTCGGGGTCCCGAAGAGCAAGATCGCGCTCATCGGCGGTGCCACGGCACGCACCAAGCGCTACCGCGTCGGCTGATCAGACCGCGCCGGCGAAACCGTGCTGCCGCCACGCCTCGTAGACGACGATGCTCGCGGCGTTGGCGAGGTTGTGGGAACGACGTCCGGCGAGCATCGGGATGCGGACGCGGTCGGTCACCTCGGGTTCGTCGAGGACCTCCGCCGGTAGCCCGGTCGGCTCGGGGCCGAACAGCAACACGTCGCCCGGCTGGTAGTCGACGTCGGTGTGGTAGCGCTCGGCATGGGCGGTGAACGCGAAGACCCGTTCCGGCTTCAGCGTCGTCCAGGCGGTCACCAGGTTCGGATGCACGGTGACATTGGCCATCTCGTGGTAGTCGAGTCCCGCGCGCTTCACCTGTGCGTCGGACATCGAGAACCCCAGCGGTTCGATGAGGTGCAGTTCGCACCCTGTGTTGGCGGCCAGCCGGATCGCGTTGCCGGTGTTCGGCGGGATGCACGGCTGGTAGAACATGATTCGGAACATGATGGTGCCAGCGTAGTCGGTGACGACCGTCGCAGATGCGCGCGATCGCGCCGGTCACACGGCGAGCGCGGTGTTGGCCCCGCAGAGCACGATGCACAGCGTCGAATCGGGTTGCGGCCGAACAGCTCCCGAGACCACACCGGCGACCGCGGTGGCGGTGCCGTGTTCGACGAGGATGCGGTGGGTGTCCCAGAGCATCCGTCGCGCCGCGATGATCTGCTCGTCGGTCACCAGGACGCTGCCGACCGCCGGGTTCCCGGCGACGGCCTTCCAACAGAGCTCGCCGACGCTGGTGGCGCCGAGCGAGTCCGCGGCGATGCTCTCGAGTTCGACGGGTACGGGAGCTCTCGCGGCGAGGGCTTGATGCAGACACGACGCACCGAGTGGTTCGACGCCGACGATGCGGTCGCCCGGGCGCAGTGTGGCGGTGAGGCCCGCCAGTAGCCCGCCCCCGCCCACACAGACAACCGTGGTGAGCGGTCCGGGCACGTCGTCGATGATCTCGAGGCCGATGGTGCCGGCGCCCGCGACGACATCGGGCAGATCGTAGGCGTGCAGCGCGAGCGCGCCGGTCTGCTCCGCCAGCGCGACGGCGGCGTCGGCGGCCTCGGAATAGCGCCGTCCGATGAGGTGGACGCGCGCTCCCGCGGCGCGCAGCGCGTCGATCTTGACCGGCGGCGCGGTCTCGGGGATCACCACGGTGACCGGCACGCCGACGATCCGCGCCGCGATTGTCGCGCCGATCGCGGCGTTGCCGCCGGAGGCGACGAGCACACCGGCGTCGGTCAGCAATCCCTGGTCTTGGGCGTGCAGCGTTGCCCAGAGGCTGCCGCGCGGTTTGAAACACCCGCCGACTTGGGCGTACTCGAGTTTGAGAACCACCTCGACCGGCCCGTCGACGGTGTCGATGGTCGTGCGCAGCGCCGGGGTGCGTCGGAGGTGGGGTGCGATCGCCGCGCGGGCGAGGTCGACGTCGCTGCGCACCACGGTCACCGTTCCGACAGTAGCGCCGTGGAAGAATGTCGGCGTGACGGCGATACGACTCGATGGCAAGACCACGCGCGACGAGATCTTCGCTGATCTGGCCGAGCGGGTGGAGAAGCTCAGGCTGGCGGGTATCACGCCTGGTCTGGGTACCGTTCTGGTCGGCGACGATCCGGGTTCGCACTCCTATGTCAAGGGAAAGCACGCCGATTGCGCCCGGATCGGCGTTGCCTCCATCCGCAAGGACCTGCCGGCCGATGCCACCACCGAGCAGCTCAACGCGGCGATCGACGAGCTCAACGCCGATCCGGCCTGCACGGGCTACATCGTGCAGTTGCCGCTGCCCAGGCATCTCGACGAGAATGCCGCCCTCGAGCGGATCGACCCGCTGAAAGACGCCGACGGACTCCACCCGATCAACCTCGGGCGGTTGGTGCTGGGCAAGGAGTCGACGCTGCCCTGCACCCCGCGCGGGGTCATCCACCTCCTGCGACGCTACGACGTCCCGCTGGCCGGCGCCCGGGTCACGGTGGTCGGGCGCGGGGTCACCATCGGCCGGCCCATCGGGCTGCTCCTGACCCGCCGGAGCGAGAACGCGACGGTCACCCTGTGCCATACCGGTACCACCGACCTGGCGTCGGAGATCGAGCGCGCCGACATCGTGATCGCCGCTGCGGGCGTACCGCACCTCATCACCGCGGACATGGTGAAACCCGGCGCCGCGGTGGTCGACGTGGGCGTCAGCCGTACTGACGAGGGTCGTCTCGCCGGCGACGTTCATCCCGATGTCTGGGAGGTCGCGGGCCACGTCTCGCCGAACCCCGGAGGTGTGGGTCCGCTGACGCGGGCGTTCCTGCTGGTCAATGTGGTCGAACGCGCTGAGCAGATGCTCGCCTCGGGGAGTGGCAGCGACGCGTGACCCGAGAGGAGCACCAGAGTGAGTCCGCTCACTCCGAGTCGCCCGGCGCCGCGGACGCCCGTCCCGGACACCGGGGGCGTCGGGCCGCCGACTCCTCCCGGTTGCGGGCGGTGCTTGTCCAGCTCCCGTACCTGCTGGTGATGCTGGGTGTGCTGGCCGCTGCGCTGCTCGTGATGTTCGATCGCTGGCGGCGTGGGTCCTTCGTCTTCGGGGCGGCTCTGCTCGTCGGAGCCGTACTCCGCGCCTTCATCCCGTCGTCGCAGGCAGGTCTGTTGCAGGTCAGGGGCAAATCGTTTGACGTGACGGCGATGGCCACGGTCGGCGGTGTGATGCTGTGGCTGGCGGCGTCGATCGACTCTTTGGGCACGGATTGATTACAATAGAGACCTGAGCGTGACCTGGCGGACCAGTCATGCGCTCAACCAGGCAATTTTCCGCTGCTCTGCGCAGACACACCGACCGCTGGAGTTTGTATCACCGCATCACCAACCGACGGCACCGTGAATGAAGTGACGTCCATGGGCGTGTCAGCAGGGGCTGGCATGATCCACTACGTCCTCTTGACGCGTGACGATCTCGGTCGCAGTGTGGTCGATTCCCGCGTGATCGACGTGGATCCCACCGACGGCCTCGACTCCGCCGGCCGGGTCAACGCCGGGATCGACGTGATGCTCGGCGCCGCCCGCGAGACCGGGACGCGAGTGGGCCCGATCGGGGTCGCCGCACGCACGGGGAGCCAGCGTCGGCAGTTGCGTTCACGGGGCAGCGGACCCCGGCGTCAGGTCCGTCTCGCCGGCGAAGACGAGGCCGTGCTGGCCTACCTGACCGACACCGGAGAGATCGACCGTTTCTCGTCGGCCGTAATCGTCGACTGCGGCGACACCGGCATGTCGCTGTACACCGTCGATCCCCGCGAGGGTCGCATCGGCGACGCCGAGCACTCGACCGTGCTGAGCGGTCGCCGTCTCGACCGGTCCATCGTCGACCAGCTGACCGCCGACAATCCCGTCCTGGGCGACGCCACTCGGACGCGGGCGGAGCGCAGCGAGTTGCGCAGCGCGTGCCGGACCGCGAAAGAAGAGATCGCCTACGGCGGCGTCGCGGCCGCCGAGTCGGTCGTCGCGGTCTCGGCGAACACCGGTCGTGTGGCGCTGTCCGCGACCCAGGTCGAGCAGGCGATCGCGCCGATGATCGGTGATGCGAAAGAAGTGTTCGCCCGCTATGTAGCGGCCGTCAGGTCACGCGGCGTACGACCGGACGCGGTGGTGTTCATCGGCGGACTCGCCAACCTCCCCGCGGTGCGCGCGATCGCGGCAGAGCATGAGCTCGAGGTCGTGAACCCGACGGCGCCGGAGCTGGTCGTGGCCACCGGCGCAGCCTTGCTGGCCCTCCAGAGTTATTCGGGCGCAGCGCGTCTGGCGTTCATCGGTGGCAAGCCGCAGCGCGAGTGGCTTTCCGCGACCCCGATTGCGGTTGCCGGGGCGGTCATCGCGGCCGCGCTGATGACCATCTACGCGGTGAGCTCGTCGTTCGCCGACCGTCCGGCCGTCGAGCCGCAGCCGTCGGTCAGCAGTGTGCCCCCCGCGGCGGCGACCAGCGAGGAGGAGCCGCCGTCCACCCCGCGGCCCACCTCCCAGCCGATCACCCGAATCCCGGCCGAACCCGTCGAGCCCACCGTCGTCACTCCCGTTCCGACGCAACGGCCCGCGCCTGAGACCGGCTGGAACGACCCGCCGGCATGGGCGACGACGGAGTTGCCGCCGACGCGGCCGTCCACGAGTACCAGCACCCGCACCCTCTCGCCGTTCCCGTGGCCGGACCTGACCTTCCCGCCCGGTTCGACACCGACGATCCCGCCGGACCTGCTGCCCCCGGGTATGCGTCCGCCGAGCGTGGCGCCCACTCCGCCGCCGCCCACGTACTCGACGTCGACGTTGCGCTCCGCGCCCAGCGGCCCGCCGCGCCCGAGCAGTACTCGCGCCACCGGGTCGACTGAGATTCCGGGTGTAGCCGAACCGGGGAAGTCCGTTGACGGGGAGTCGGGCTCACCGGTGACCCCGGTACCTCGGTCCGGCAGCCCGGTTCCGTCGGTGCCGGCGCCGCGCTGACGAGACGCCGCCGACAGCTGGGCTACGGTCCGTCAGGCGTCGCGACGCGCGAGTTCGACCGTGCGCTTGAGTAGATCGCTGATGGCATCGAATTCGGTCAGGAATCCGTCGTGGCCGGTCTCGGAGTTGACGACCTGGAGCCCGCCGACGCAGTTGCCCAGTTCGTCGGCGAGTTCGACCTGTAGCCGGATCGGGTAGAGACGATCGGAGTCGATCCCCCCGACGATCACCGGAACGCGGCAATTGTTGAGCGCCTTGGCGACTCCGCCGCGACCACGGCCGACGTCGTGGTGGTTGAGGACCTCGGTGAGGACGACGTAGCTGGCCGGGTCGAAGCGGGACATCAGCTTCGACGCCTGGTGGTCGAGATAGCTCTGCACCGCGTAGCGCCCGCCGGTCAGGGGATTCTCGTCGCCCTGGGCGTCGTTGCCGAAGCGGGAGTCGAGCTCCGGCTCGCTGCGGTACATGAGATGGGCGATCCGACGCGCGATCCCCATGCCCTGCAACGGAATGCGGCCGGTGCCGTGGTAGTCGCCGCCGCACCAGTCCGGGTCGGCCTTGATCGCGGCGATCTGTGCGGACTGGATACCGATCTGATCCGCGGTCGCGCGGGCGCCGACGGCGAGCACGAGGGCGCTGCGGACGCGGTCGGGGTACTCGATGGCCCACTCGAGCGCGCGGGCGCCGCCCATCGAACCGCCGAGAACCGCACCAACGCTGCGGATTCCGAGGCGGTCCAGCAGTGCCACCTCGGCGCGGACCTGGTCGAGCACGGTGATCTGTGGGAAGCGTGAGCCCCAGGGCCTACCGTCGGGGGCGATGGAGCCCGGACCCGTAGAGCCCTTGCATCCGCCCAGGACGTTGGCGGAGATGACGCACCATTCGTCGGTGTCGATGGCCTGTCCCGGGCCGATCAGCCCGTCCCACCATCCGGCCGAGTCGTGGTCGGCGTCGGCGGGTCCGGTGACGTGCGAGTCGCCGGTCAATGCGTGGAGCGTGAGGATGACGTTGTCGCGGGACGGCGACAACGTCCCCCAGCGCTGGAACGCCAGGGTGACGTCGTCGATCCGTGCTCCGCTGTCGAGAGGCAACGAGCCGATGGGAATGCCGACGAGTTCCCCGTCCGGGAGGGTCTCCCAGTCGGGCTGATCAGATGCTGTCGCATTCAGGTCGATACTCACCGACAAAGCTGCCTCACCTGTTTCACTTGGCCGCCGCGAATCCCTGTTCGAGATCGGCCAAGATGTCGTCGATTCCCTCGATGCCCACGGCGAGCCGGACCAGTCCCGGGGCCACGCCCGCGGCGAGCTGCTCCTCGGGGGTGAGCTGGCTGTGGGTGGTCGAGGCGGGGTGGATGACCAGCGACCGCACATCGCCGATGTTGGCGACGTGGCTGTGCAGGCTGAGCGCGTCCACGAACTTCTTGCCGGCGTCCACTCCGCCCTGGATCTCGAAGGCGATGATCGCACCCTGACCCTTCGGGGCCAGTTCCTGACCGCGCTTGTACCAGGGCGAGGACTCCAGACCCGCGTACGCCACGGACTCGACCTGCGGGTGTGCCTCGAGGAAGGCGGCGACCTTCTGCGCGTTGGCGACGTGGCGCTCGATGCGCAGACTCAGCGTCTCCAGGCCCTGTGCCAGAAGGAACGCGTTGAACGGGGAGATCGCCGCGCCGGTGTCGCGCAACCACTGCACACGTGCCTTGAGTGCGAACGCGGGCGCGCCCAGGTCGGCGAAGACGGCACCGTGGTAGCTCGGGTCCGGCGTGGTGAAACCGGGAAACAGGTCCTTCCCGTCGCGCTGGACCCGCCAGTCGAAGGTGCCGCCGTCGACGATGACGCCGCCGATCGCGGTGCCGTGACCGCCGATGTACTTCGTCGCCGAGTGCACGACGATGTCGGCGCCGTGGGCCAGCGGGCTGATCAGGTAGGGGGTGGCGACGGTGTTGTCGATGATGAGGGGTACGCCGTTGCGGTGCGCGACCTCCGCGATCCCCGAGATGTCGAGGATCTCGTTGTTGGGGTTGGAGATCGACTCACCGAAGAACGCGCGGGTGTTGTCCTTGACGGCGGCCTGCCACGACGCCGGGTCCTCGGGGTCCTCGACGAAGCTCACCTCGACCCCGAGCTTGGGCAGTGTGTAGTGGAAGAGGTTGTACGTGCCGCCGTAGAGGCGGGGGCTGGACACCACGTGCCCGCCGGTCTCGACGGCGTTGAGGATCGCGTAGGTCTCGGCGGCCTGTCCCGATGCGACGAGCAGCGCGGCGACGCCGCCCTCGAGCGCGGCGATCCGCTGCTCGACGGCATCCTGCGTGGGATTCATGATGCGCGTGTAGATGTTGCCCGGTTCGGCGAGACCGAAGAGATTGGCCGCGTGCTGGGTGTCGTTGAAGACATACGACGTCGTCTGGTAGATCGGCAGCGCACGGGCATTGGTCACCGCGTCCGCGGACTGCCCGACGTGGATCTGCTTCGTCTCGAAGCTCCAGTTCTCGCTGGGATCGTTGCTGTCGAGGGTGCCGTCAGGGACATCAGACATGGCGATTCATCACTTYCTACGGTCGGCAGGGCCAACTCGACCCTGTTGGGGTCCGACCTTCGGACCCGCGCTTGCCGGGGATCGCCACTGCGATCCCGCAACCCGGTCATCACCCGGAGCACCCCACCGCGGAAGGAGGGTTGCCGATCAGCCAGCCGGGGCTTCGCACTGATACTCATGACCTGGCGACAAGGATATAACACGGATGTGAGGGCCCGAGAACCGTCCCGGTCAGGCCGCGCCCAACCCTTGAGAAGTGCACCGGAAGGGTGCCGGTGGCTGTCCTCCGACCGAGTGAAATCGGGTGTGTTCAGATACAAAACAGCTGGTCAAGGTAGTTAGCGACGCTCAGCGTGCTGTCGATTCCGCAATCGCGGATCTACTGTTCGACCAGCCCCGGCTGCACCGGAATGCTCCGCTCAGGTGGTCCGGGTTCGCACAGGAGCGCTCATGGCCGTGATGGCTCATCTCCGGACCCGACGGGCCTCGTTCACGGTCGCCGGCCTCACCGCATTTGCGGTGGCGGGCGCGCTCTGCCTGTCCGGTGTCGCCCCGGCGGGGGCCGCCGAATGCAGCGACACCGGCGCGGTCATCATCGTCGCCGGAACGAATGACCCGGAGAGTGCGCATCTCGTCGGCGTCACACAGCGCTACACCGGAAAGATGCCGACGGTGGTGGACGGTGACGTGGTCATCGTGGACGACCCTGACAGTGACTACCTGGCAACGCCGAAGGATGTCATCTACGTCGACTATCCGACCACGCTGTGGCCACTCGGCGCCGCGGGATACGACGACAGCACGACGCAGGGGAGAAGTGCGACGGCGTCGGCGATCGCCGGCTACCAGGCGCGATGCGGCGTCGAGTCGGACATAGTCGTCGCCGGCTATTCACAGGGCGCCCGGGTCGCCGGCGACGTGCTCGCCGACATCGGTAACGGGCGCGCCGAACAGGTGGTCGCGACCGACGAGAACGGCGAGGTCATGCTCGACGAGAACGGCGAACCAATTCTCGTCACCATCGAGCCGGGCGGGATCTCCGGCGAGCTGTACTCCGACCCCCGTCGGGCGGGAGACAAGACCGGCCGCGGGATCGAGCTCTCGCTGATCGGCATCATCCCCGGTCTGACGATGTCCGGCCCGCGGGGGAAATCAGAGACCGACAGCGGGTTCGGTGAGCTCGAAGGCGAGGTGGTGTCGGTCTGTATCGACGGTGATCCCATTTGCGACCTGCCCGACCCGATCCACGACCCGATCGGCGCGATCGACGGTCTGCTCGGCTACTTCACGAAGCACAGCCGGTATCCGTTCCAGATGTACCGGGACCCGAAGGAGCCCGCCTGGAACGACGGGCGGGCGGTCGAGTGCGATCCGGAGACTGCCGTCTGCATCGTCGCAGCGGACTCCGCCTTCGCTGAACTGATCCAGGACTGGGCTCGCGACCTCGGATACCGGGGTACGATCGGCGACTTCCTGTCCGGGCGTCCGACGATCGACCTGCCGTACGGCATCGAACTCGCGAACCTGCAGCCGGTGGTCCGGCTCGTGCAGGATCTGTTGCCACCGTTGCCGAAACTCGGATACGGCGCGTATCTGCCGGACCTGTTCGTCTTCGAGGACATCCTGGACGGCATTCTGACGCTGTCGCCGGCGCAGTTCGTCGGCGGCGCGCGAGCGTTGGCCGCCAGTCTCCGCAGCATCGTCCTGCTGCCGGTCAATTTCGTCCGGTACTGGGCGGGCGCGATCATCGGGCCGGTGGCGTCGGAGGGCGGCGCCGTCACGATTCTCGCGGCGGACACGTCGCACCTGCGATCGTCCACGTTCGCGCGACTGGCGGCCGTACCCGACGAGTCCGTGGGGCCGGTCCGCGCTGAAGAAGTGGGCGGGTCCGGCCCCTCGTCCGAGCCGTCGGCGGCCCGGGCTGCCGAACCGGATGCCACCGACCCGTCACCGGCCGGGCAGCCCCCGGTGGGCGACACGACCGACACGTCGTCGGGGGCCGACACGGGCGACGATGCCGAGACCGATACGCCCGACGCGGACCCCGCGCCTGCCCCGCCTCGAGACGACGACTCGCCGGCCGTCACCGATCCCTCGGGAAGCGATGTCGAGACGTCTGGAACCGACGGTCACGGGGGAGAGGACGGCGAGAGGGCCGGCTCGTCCGACACGGCTTCGGACCCGGACGGGCCCTCCCCAGACCCGTCCGAGCCCGACAGCGATGGGGGCTCCGAAGCCGGCGACTGACACCCGCGCGATGCTCAGGACACTGCGCTTGTGAATGAACTCACGACCGGGTGAGGAATCAGCGCTGACGGGCGCGGGTTGGCATCAACCGTGCCTGATGCTCTCTCGACGACCGAAGCCCCGGCCGACCCCTCACTGACGGGTCCGTCCACCGCCGGGGAACTCCGCAGCCCCGCACGGGCCGAATCGGCCGAGGTGTCCCGCCGGGTGCGTCGGTGGACGATCCTGGCCCTTGCGCTGGGTGGATTCGGTATCGGGACGACCGAGTTCGTCGCCATGGGCCTCCTGCCCAACATCGCCGGATCGCTGGGTGTCTCGGAGCCGACTGCCGGACATGTCATCTCGGCCTACGCGATGGGTGTGGTGGTGGGTGCGCCGCTGATCGCGGCGCTCACCGCGCGGATGTCCCGTCGGACGCTTCTGATCGGCTTGATGGTGGCGTTCACGGTCGGCAACCTCGCGACCGTCCTCGCGCCGGATTACGGTCTGCTCCTGGTGGCGAGGTTCGTCGCCGGCCTCCCGCATGGCGCCTACTTCGGGGTCGCGGCTCTGGTCGCCGCTCATCTGGCCGGCCCGCGCAACCGTGGCAAGGCCGTGGGACAGGTGATGCTCGGTCTGTCCGTCGCGAACGTCCTCGGCGTACCGGCGGCCGCCTGGCTCGGCGAGACGTTCGGCTGGCGGTCCGCGTTCGCGATCGTGGTCGTGATCGGAATCGCCACCGTCGTCGCGCTGATCCGGGTGCTTCCCACGCTCACCGGGATGAAGACCACCGACCCGCTCACCGAGCTCGGTGCACTCAAGCGGTCCCAGGTCTGGTTCACACTGGTCATCGGAACCGTCGGGTTCGGTGGGATGTTCGCGTTCTACACGTATCTCAACTCCGCGCTGACCACCGACACCGGGCTGTCGGTGTCGGTCGTGCCGTTCGCCCTGATGCTGTACGGACTGGGAATGGTGACCGGCAACTTAGTCGGCGGTTATGTCGCCGACCGCAGCGTGGCGGTGGCGATCCTCGGCGGACTCACCGCCACCGCACTCTCCCTCGGCGCTTTTGCGATGCTGGCCGAGAATGCTTGGGCAGCATTGATCCTCACCTACCTCGTGGCGCTCACGGGATCGATGATGCTACCCGCGCTGCAGACCAGGCTGATGGATGTGGCGGCCGATGCACCGACCCTGGCCGCGGCCCTGAACCATTCCGCGCTCAACATCGCCAACGCGGCCGGAGCGCTGCTCGGTGGCGTGGTGGTCAGTGCCGGCTACGGATACCTGGCGCCGTCGGTGGTCGGGGTGATGCTCGCGGTGGCGGGTATCGCGGTCACCGTCGTGGCCCTCGCGACCGCGCGGCGCCAGGCGCGGCACCAGCCCGTCGGGTCCTGAACGAGCGCGGCCGTCCTACCAACGACGAGGGCCGACCGGATAAGTCCGGTCGGCCCTCGTGTCGTCGAGTCGGTGCGTTCAGCCGTTCGTGGGCGGTGTGGCGATCGTCTTCGACAGGTAGAGCTGCTCGCCGAGCTTGTTGATCAGCTCGAGTTGCGTCTCTAGATAGTCGATGTGTTCCTCTTCGTCGGCGAGGATCTGCTCCAAGAGGTTGGCGCTGGTGATATCGCCCTTGGACCGGCACATCGCGATTCCGGGGCGGAGTCGTTCCACCACCTCGACCTCGATCGACATGTCCGACTCGAACTGCTCCCGGATCGACTGCCCGATGCGCAGCGGCAGCAGGCGCTGATAGTTGGGCAGGGCGTCGAGGAACAGGATGCGATCGGTCAGGACCTCGGCGTGAGTCATCTCCTCGATCGACTCGGCCCGTGTCTTCGCGGCGATCTCGGTGAGACCCCAGCTCTGCTGCATCTTCGCGTGCAGGAAGTACTGGTTGATCGCGGTCAGCTCACTCGTGAGCTGTTCGTTGAGCAGGTCGATGACCTCGGGGTCGCCACGCATCTGTCCGCCTCCCATTTCCCGTGTGTGTCCGGTCGAACCGTAACACGACAAAACCCCCCGCGCGTCGTCTCGCGCGAGGTTCGTCAGCTCGGAGGTCAGGTCATGCAGCGGTCGTCGCGGTTGACGCCCTTTCGCTCAGGATGGTGTGCAGTTTGTCCAGGCAGGTCCCGCAGCCTTCGCCCGCGCCGCAGCGGTCGCTGATCGCGTCGACCGTGTACGCGCCCGCATCGCAGTGCGCATGGACCTCGTCCACGGTGACGGCGCGGCATATGCAAACGAACATCTCGGAAACTCACCTTCGTGCCTGGATTAGGCAATGCTTACATATCTTAGGGTGTCCGCACAAGGGTTGCCTTACCTTTTTTTGACGTCGTTCGAGTGGCGCGATCACGGCCAATGGGCTGTCGGACAGCCGCCGTAGCATGTGGCCCCGTGCCACTCACGATCTCCACGGTGAACGTCAACGGAATCCGCGCAGCGGTCAAACATCGGTCGGAGGCCAACCGCGGCCTGCTGCCCTGGCTCGACACATCTGGACCGGATGTGGTCCTGCTGCAGGAGGTCCGCGCGAGCGAGGAACTCGCCCGCGACGCGCTGGCGCCGGTGCTCGACACCGGATGGCATCTGACGATGAGCGAGTCCTCGGTGAAGGGCCACGCGGGCGTCGGTGTGCTGACACGTAGCGCGCCGTCGGCGGTGCGCGTCGGATTCGGGAGCGCGGAGTTCGACGACCTCGGCCGCTATCTCGAAGTCGACGTCGACACCGACCTGGGACCGCTGACCGCGGGAAGCCTGTACCTGCCCAAGGGTGCCGCGCTCTCCGACGCCGAGAAGGACATCGCCAAGCACGACGAGAAGGTCCGTTTCATGCGCGAGTTCGGCGCGTACCTGGATCGGTTGGTCCGTCGACGCCGCCACGTCGTCGTGGGTGGCGACTGGAACATCGCGCCCGCCGAAGCCGACATCAAGAACTGGAAGGGCAATCTCAAGAGCCCCGGCTTCCTACCGCACGAACGGGCCTGGGTGGCCGACCTGCTCGCCGCCGGGTGGCGCGACGTCACGCGCGAACTCTTCCCCGACGACGCCGGGCCCTACTCGTGGTGGTCGTGGCGCGGTAAGGCCTTCGACAACGATTCGGGATGGCGAATCGACTATCAGCTCACCAACAAGATGCTGGCCGGCCGGGCGACCAAGGCCGAGGTGGAACGTGCCGCCGCCTACGACCTCCGCTGGTCCGACCACGCCCCGGTCACCGTGCGGTACGAGTGACCGGGTCTGACAAACTGGGCGTCATGACCAGCGACGTAGAGCGCAACGGAGACCCCACGGCCGAGTCGATGCCGACCCGTCCGCGTGTGCTGTCCGGTATCCAGCCGACGAGTGACTCCTTCCACCTCGGGAACTATCTCGGTGCGGTCCGGCAGTGGGTGGCGTTGCAGGACGACTTCGAGGCCTTCTACTTCATCCCGGACATGCACGCACTCACGGTGCCGTTCGACCCGAAGGTCCTCGCCGAACGCACCCGCCTGAGCGTCGCGCAATTGCTTGCCGTCGGTGTGGACCCCGAGCGGTCGACGATCTATGTGCAGTCCCACATCCCCGAGATCGCCCAGCTGACGTGGGTCCTGTCGTGCATCACCGGTTTCGGCGAGGCCAGCCGGATGACCCAGTTCAAGGACAAGTCGGCCAAGCAGGGCGTCGACGCGGCGGGCGTCGGCCTGTTCACCTACCCCATCCTGATGGCCGCGGACATCCTCGCCTTTCAGGTCGATCGGGTTCCGGTCGGGGAGGACCAACGGCAGCATCTCGAACTCACCCGCGACCTCGCCCAGCGATTCAACTCCCGGTTCGGCAAGGTGCTGAAGGTGCCCCAGGCGCACATCGTCGCCGAGTTCGCCAAGATCTACGACCTGCAGAACCCGACGGCCAAGATGAGCAAATCCGCCGAGACCGACAAGGGTCTGATCAACCTGCTCGACGATCCGAAACGTTCGGCGAAGAAGATCCGGTCGGCTGTCACCGACACCGGATCGGAGATCCGGTTCGATGTCGTCGAGAAGCCCGGTGTCTCCAACCTGCTGACCATCCAGTCGGCCCTGTCCGGTGTCGGCGTCGACGATCTGGTCGCCAAATACGAGGGCAAGGGATACGGCGACCTGAAGGTCGACACCGCGGAGGTGCTGACCGAGTTCGTCACCCCGCTGCGCGGGGGGGTCGAGGAGTACCTGTCCGACCCGGCCGAACTCGACGCCATCCTGGCTCGGGGCGCGGCCCGCGCGCGTGCCATCGCCTCCGAGACGCTGGCGTCGGTCTATGACAAGGTGGGGTTCCTGGCGCCTGGCCGGTGAGACCGCATCCGCCGGACGCCGTCCCGCGATCCGACCAGGAAGGCCATCCATGACCTCCGCGCGAGACTCGGCGAGATCACCGGTGGACACGGCGAAATCAGCTGTGGACAAAGGGATGTCGACCGTCGACAAGGGCAAGTCGGCCTTCGCCGCGGCGCGGGAGAAGTGGCCCGCCGTCGAGCACCTGGTGCAGACCGTCGAACGCTACAACGACCGGCGCGGAAACGTGTATGCGGCGGCCATCAGCTTCAACGGCATCCTCGCGCTCGTCCCGATCATCATGGTGGTGTTCTCGGTCGCCGCGTTCGTGTTGGCGAATCAACCACAGCTGCTCGAGGACCTGCAACAGGCGGTGGTCGACGCCGCGCCCGGCAAGATGGGCGAGCAGCTCAGTGAGGTCATCGATTCGGCGATCTCCTCCCGCGCCGCGGTCGGGATCGTCGGTCTGATCGGTGCCGCCTTCACCGGGATCGGGTGGATCTCCGGCGTCCGGGTCGCCTTCACCGAGATGTACGGGGGCCGCGTCGACCGCAACCCCGTGCTGTCGAAGGTGTGGGATCTCCTCACGTTCGCATTGCTGGGCATGGCCTTCGCCGTGACGATGGCGCTGACGACGCTGGGCAACAGCGGGCTCACCACCACGATGCTCTCCTGGGTGGGCCTCGACGACGCGTCATGGGCCCCGGTCGTGGTGCGGGCCGTCGCCATCGTCGTGTCGGTGTTCGCCAGCTGGCTGCTCTTCACCTTCGTGCTGGCGCGGCTACCGCTGGTGCCGCTGCCCATGACGCACGCCATGAAGGCCGGACTGGTCATCGCGATCGCGTTCGAGCTGATGAAATCCCTTGGCGGGCTGTATCTCCAATCGGTCCTGGGCTCGCCGGCCGGGGTGGCGTTCGGTCCGATCTTCGGTGTGTTCGTCTTCGCGTACCTCGCGTCGCGGATCGTGCTGTATGCCACCGCGTGGTGCGCGACCGACCCCATCAACAGCAAGTACCAGGTCGTGGAAGAGCCGGACGCGGAACTGCACCGGCCGGTCCAGATCTCGCCGACGGTCGAGGTGAGCCCGGCGCCCCGGCCCGGCGCCCTCGCGGCCGCCGTCGGACTGGGCGCAGTCGCGGCCGCGCTGATCGGAGCCCTTCGGCGGCGTTGACCTCCGGCGCTGGTCGTCTGATCAGCGGCGTCCGGAGAGCTTCAACCCGATGAGCAGGAGGATGACCGCCGCGAGTGCGGCCACGAGCCCGATGAGGATCTGGACCGAGGTCGACGACGCCTGGTCGGAACCTGTTGCGACGGCGCGGTTCTCGGTCTGCGTCGGCGCTGGTGTCGAGGACGGTCCGGACGCGGCCGACGGCTCGACGAGGCGGCCCACCGAGATGGCGGGGTCGGTTCGGAATCCGTAGTCGAACATCGCCTTCGCTTGGTCCCAGTACGGATCCCCGTCGACGGACAGGCCGAACATCTGCACGATGATCACCGTCCGGCCGTCGCGTTCGGCGGCACCCACGAACGTCTTCCGTGCGTCGTCGGTGTAACCGGTCTTGCCGCCGAGCATTCCTGGATACCCATCGACGAGGAGGCGGTTGGTGCTGTACATGTCGTAGGGCGGATGATCCTTGTCGCCGGGCACATCTGGACGCCGCGGGTAGCCCGGGAAGCGGAACGTGGGCATCGCGATGATCTCGCGAAAGGTCGGCTCGGTCATCGCGGCCCGGAACAGCAGCGCCAGATCGTAGGGCGAGGAGGACATCCCGGCGGCGTCCAGTCCGGACGGGCTGGCAGCACGCGTGTCCGTCGCGCCCAGGTGCGCGGCCCGGTCATTCATCTTCTCGAGTGTCGCGTCGACGCCCCCGAGCTGACGCGCGAGCGCATGCGCGCAGTCGTTGCCGGACACCAACAACAGTCCGGTGAGCACGTCGCGAACGGTGTAGACACCACCGGGCCCCATGCCGCATGAGTCGCCTTCGGTGCTCCAGTCCTCGACGGTGGGCACGATCGGCGCCGCGAGGTCGAGTTCGTCGAGGACGACGAGTGCGAGCAGCACCTTGATCGTCGACGCGGGCCGGTAACGGCCGTGGGGATCCTTGGCGGCGATGACCTGTCCGGACTCGAGATCGGCGATCAACCAACCCGCGGAGGTCAGCCGTGGCGGAACGGGACCCGCCGACGGATCGGCGACGACCCCGCAACCGGCGAGATCGGCACCCCCGACGGCGGGAGAGGGAACCGGAAGGGGAGCGGGGGTCGTCGAACCCGGTGCGACGACCTCGGATTCGTCGACGGCCGGAGGCGTGGCGACTTTGTGCGGGCAGTGATCGGTGACCGGCGTGGTGATCGCCGGAGGCGGTACGGTCGGCAGCGGGACGGCCACGGCCGGCGCTGCGCGGAAGACGAGGCCGAGCACTCCGACGGTCAGTACGGCGACGAGCGCGCACGCGGTACGACGAGTCCACGTCGGGGTCATCGGCCGCACGTTACCAGCGGGGCCGTGCGCTGCCGACGACATCCTGCAACCAGCGCCGCATCACCGCTTCCGCCGTCGGCACGGTCACTTTCTCCGCGGCCGCGGCGTCGATCGGGAAGCGGTCGGTGGCCGACTCACCCAGGACCTCGGCCACCGCGGACCGTGATTCCGGGTGTGACAGCCATCCCCTGACGAGACCGCCGCCGGCTTCGAGGTGGAACTGCACTCCGTAGCAGTTGTCCACGCGGAACAACTGATTGACGCAGGCGTCGGAGTACGCGAGCAGGGTGGCCCCGGGTGGCAGGGTGAACGTGTCGAAATGCCACTGGACGGTGTCGATGTCGCGTGGTGCGGGTGCGGTGACCGCACCGCCCCACACCGGGTCGGCCATCCCTGCCTCGTTGAGACGCACCCGGCGTACACCGAGTTCCGGTGTGTCGCTCGTGTGCACCTCGCCACCGAGAGCCGCTGCCAGCATCTGTGCGCCCAGACAGACACCCCAGATGGGCACATCCCGTTCACGGGCTCGGCGGAGCAGGTCGATCTCGTCGGCGATCCACGGGATGCGGTCCGCGTCACCGACTCCCATCGCTCCGCCGAGAACGAGGATGGCGTCGAAATCCGCTGGGTCGACGGTCGCGGGTTCGCGCCAGATCCGCAGGGTGGTCGTCTCGGTGATCGCGTGCAGGGCGGGTCCGTAGGCGCCGGGTGGTTCGGACTCCGCGTGCCGGATCTCCAAGACCCGCAACCGCTCCCGCGGGCGTTCGACCGGCTGTGTTCTGGTGCTCATGACGAGTTCAAGAGTACGGTCTCGGTGGCGATTCCTCTCACCGACGCGGGGGCGGAACCCACGCCGGGTTGCGTCAACCGGAATGACATGAACTCGTGGGACGGGACCCGTGCGCGGTGTGGTCGGCGACCCGTTCACCGTCGACGGTGATCTCACACCGTGCGAACCGCCCGCCGGACTGGAACAGCGCGTCGACCGGTGCCTCGGCCGCGGCCCGCGTGTACACCAACGACGCCTTGAACTTGCCGTCTGGATCTCGTTGCGACAGCGGCACTTCGGACTGTGTGCGGAGTCTTCCGTCTGCGTCCGTCCACGCTGCGGCGCCGTTGTGCTCGTGGTCGGAGATCAGCGTGATCGTGATGCGTTGCGTGTCGGTGGTGGGTGCTGCCGCGGCCGGTGCGAACACCAGGAGGCACGCGAGCGCACTCACCGCGAGTGTCAGCAGCAGCCGGAACAGAAGGGCGCGGGCCATGAAGTACTCCGTTCGATGGGCGATCACCGGTCCGGCGACGGGCCGGGTTCCTCGGTCTTCCTTCGACGCATCGGACGGCATATCGGTTCCATCGGGCTGCTGAGCGAGCGGAAGTCGGGATTCTGCTGTCAGCGGGTGATCGTCAGCGGCAGCGTGGTGAAACGACGGACGAGAACCCCGGGCTCCCACGCCGCCTGCGTCAGATCGACCCGGAACGCAGTCGTGGAGCGCAGCAGATGCTCGACCGCGAGACGCGCCTGCAGACGCGCCAGCGCGGCCCCGACACACAGGTGCATGCCCTTCCCGAACGCCAGATGTGACCGGCGCGCGGCCGGATCGAGGTCGATCGCCGCGGGGTCGACGAAATGGGCGGGGTCCCGGTTGGCGGCGCCCCACATCAGGAAGATGTGCGACCCCGCGGGCAGGTGCGCGTCACCGAGGGTGGTGTCGGCGACGACATGCCGGAAGTGGCCGCGGAACGGCGTCTCGAGCCGCAACGCCTCCTCCACGAACACCGGGATGAGATCGGGATCCCGGCGCAACCGTCCGGCGACGTCGGGGTGCCGGTCCAGCAGCCAGACGACACTGTTGAGCAGGCTCGTGGTCGATTCCGCCCCCGCCGCGACCAGCTGGAACAGGATCATCACCGCGGTCTCGTGATCGAGACTGCCGTCGGCGACACGGCGTGCCACCTCTCCCAGCGCGGTCGGCCCGCTCTCTTCGCTCCCGGCGCCGGCGCCGGTGTCAGTGTCAGTGTCAGTGTGCCTCAGCGCCGCCGACAGATAGGCCGTCAGCTCACCGACCGCCGCGGTCGCGGTCGTCAGCTGGTCCGGCGTGATGACGCCGTCGATCAGGACGTTCGTCGCGATCGCCCACCGGGTCAGCGTGGCACGGTCGGCGACCGGCAATCCGATCACCGCCGTGGCGACCTCCATCGGAATCCGTTGCGCGACAGCGCTCACCCAATCGATCCGGCCACCACGGAGATCGTCGGCCCATGCCTCCGTGATGTATCGACGAATGGTCGGTTCGAGCTCGCGGGTACGTGCCGGAGACACCGACCGCATGGCGAGCTTCCGATGATCGCGGTGCCTGGCCCCGTCGGCGGTGGCGAGGACGTGCATAGCGTCGCCCAGGCCGGCGACCGGAAACTCCGAGACCGTGCCGTCGCCGTGCCACACCATCGTGGCGGTCAGGTTCGACGAGAAGTCCTCCGGGCGTCGGACCGCGTCGGCGATCAGGTCCCAGGAGCCGACGGCGAAGAACGATGAATCCCCGATCCGCTGCACGGGCGAACCGGTGTGCAGACGCGAGTAGAAGGTCGTGGGATCGGCGGTGGTGTCCATGGAGTCCAGCGTGGGCGACCCCGGGCCGTCGATGCACGCATATCCCCGAAGTCGAGATCGGTGAGAAGTCACGACACCATCCGGTGTCTCAGGCTAGCCTCGTGAACAGCTGGAACGTCCTTCATCGACAGGATGGTTCGTCTCACCATGAGAACGGCGGAGCGATGGCCCGGGACTGGCTGGTCGACGGAGACCGGCACGATGCTGCACGCGAGCGTCTGATCGCGCACGCGGCGGCCCTCATCGCACGCCGTGGCCTCGACGGGTTCGACCTCGACGAGCTCGGTCGTCGGGCGCACTGTTCGAGGGCGACGATCTACCGCCATGCCGGCGGTCGGTCCGCGCTGATCGAGTCCGTGCTGGCCACCACGTCGGCACCGGTGCTCGCCGCCATCCGTGCGACCGTCGCGGATCTCACCGGGCCCGATCGCGCCCAGACGGCGATCATCGAGACCCTGCGCGCACTACGCGGCGACCGGGTCATCCGGCAGTTCCTCCGGCCCGACAACCTCATCGGCGCGACGCCAACCGTCCTGTCGTCCCCCGCGGTGCACGCGGTGGCCGCCGATCTGGTCGGCGTCGACCCCGATGATCCCGCGGATGCACGGTTCCTCATCCGTTCCGTTCTCGCCCTGCTGCTCTGGCCCGCCGAACCCGACGAGGAGGCGCGGAGCGCGGAATCGATCGTCGCCGGCATCTTCCGTCGGGACCCCGGCACCGACGACGACGGCCCGCACCCCTGAGGGTGCGGGCCGTTGCCGGGCTGCAGAGAAAGTTCGAATCGGCTAGCGCGAGAACATGAGTGCGCGCTTGACCTCCGAGATCGCCTGGGTGACCTGAATGCCACGCGGGCACGCGTCGGTGCAGTTGAACGTGGTGCGGCAACGCCACACACCGTCGACGTCGTTGAGGATGTCGAGACGCTCGACGGCCCCCTCGTCGCGGCTGTCGAAGATGAACCGGTGCGCGTTGACGATCGCGGCGGGACCGAAGTACGAACCCTCGGTCCAGAAGACCGGGCAGCTCGTCGTACAGCAGGCGCACAGGATGCACTTGGTGGTGTCGTCGAACCGGGCGCGGTCGGCCTGGCTCTGGATGCGTTCGCGGGTCGGCTCGTTGCCCGAGGTGATCAGGAACGGCTTGATCGCGCGGAACGCGTCGAAGAACGGTTCCATGTCGACCACGAGATCCTTCTCCACCGGCAGGCCGCGGATCGGCTCGATGGTGATCGTGATCTCCTTGGACTTGTCCTTCGGGAGCATGTCCTTCATCAGCAGCTTGCAGGCGAGACGGTTGACGCCGTTGATCCGCATCGCGTCCGACCCGCACACGCCGTGGGCGCAACTACGACGGAACGTGAGCGTCCCGTCCAGGTAGCCCTTCACGTACAGGAGCAGGTTGAGCAGGCGGTCGGTCGGCAGCGCCGGGACGCGGAAGCTCTCGAAGCCCTGGGCGTCGGGATTCTCCGGGTTGAAGCGGAAGATCTTGAGCGTCACCATGGTGGCCTCGTCGGGCACCGGAGGCAACGGCGGATCGTCGGAAGACGGTGCGGGCTTGTCCAGAACAGATGTCATCAGTACTTACGCTCCATCGGCTCGTAGCGGGTTTCCACGACCGGCTTGTACTCCAACTCGATGTCTGAAAGGAGGTCCGTGCCCTTTTTATAGGCCATGGTGTGCCGCTTGTAGTTGACGTCGTCACGATCCGGGTAGTCCTCGCGTGCGTGACCGCCGCGCGACTCCTTGCGGTTCAGGGCTCCGGCCACCGTCACCTCCGCCATCTCCAGCAGGAAGCCGAGTTCGATGGCCTCGAGGAGATCGCTGTTGAAGCGCTTGCCCTTGTCATGGACTCGAATGTGGGCGTAGCGCTCCTTGAACCGGTGGATGTCGGTCAGGGCCTGCTTGAGGGTCTCCTCGGTGCGGAACACCGAGGCGTTCGCGTCCATCGAGGCCTGCAGCTCGGTACGGATGTCGGCGACGCGCTCGTGTCCGTGGTCGCTGAGCAGCAGCTCGAGCCACGAGTCGACCATCTCGGTGGGCGTCTCGGGAAGCTCGGCGAACTCGGCCGAGTTCGCGTAGTCCGCGGCCGCGATCCCCGCGCGTCGTCCGAAGACGTTGATGTCGAGCAGTGAGTTGGTGCCCAGCCGGTTGGCTCCGTGGACCGACACGCACGCACACTCGCCGGCGGCGTACAGGCCGTGGACGACCTCGTCGTTGTTGCGCAGCACCTGACCGTTGATGTTGGTCGGTATGCCGCCCATGACGTAGTGACAGGTGGGGAACACCGGCACGTACTCGGTGACCGGGTCGACGCCGAGGTAGGTACGGGCGAACTCGGTGATGTCGGGGAGCTTCTCGTTGAGGACGTCCTCGCCGAGGTGGGTCACGTCGATGTAGACGTAGTCCTTGTTCGGCCCGGCGCCGCGACCTTCGAGTACCTCGAGCACCATCGACCGGGCCACGATGTCGCGCGGCGCGAGGTCCTTGATGGTGGGGGCGTAGCGCTCCATGAAACGCTCGCCGTCGGCGTTGCGCAGGATGCCGCCCTCACCGCGGACCGCCTCCGAGATGAGGATGCCGAGCCCCGCGAGACCCGTCGGATGGAACTGGTGGAACTCCATGTCCTCGAGGGGCAGGCCCTTGCGGAAGATGATGCCCATGCCGTCGCCGGTCAGCGTGTGCGCATTCGAGGTCGTCTTGTACATACGGCCCGAGCCGCCGGTGGCGAACACGATCGACTTGGCGTGGAAGACGTGGATCTCGCCGGTCGCGAGCTCGTAGGCGACGACACCGGTCGCGACCTGCTCGCCCTTCTCGTTCTCCGTGAGGCAGATGTCGAGGGCGTAGAACTCGTTGAAGAACTCGACGTCGTGCTTGACGCAGTTCTGGTAGAGCGTCTGCAGGATCATGTGGCCGGTGCGGTCGGCGGCGTAGCAGGCCCGCCGGACCGGGGACTTGCCGTGATCGCGGGTGTGGCCGCCGAAGCGTCGCTGATCGATCTTGCCCTCGGGCGTCCGGTTGAAGGGAAGGCCCATCTTCTCGAGATCGAGCACCGCGTCGATGGCCTCCTTGGCCATGATCTCGACGGCGTCCTGATCGGCGAGGTAGTCACCACCCTTGACGGTGTCGAAGGTGTGCCACTCCCAGTTGTCTTCCTCGACGTTGGCGAGTGCCGCACACATGCCGCCCTGGGCCGCGCCGGTGTGGCTGCGGGTCGGGTACAGCTTGGTCAGCACCGCGGTGCGAGCACGAGGGGCGGCTTCGATCGCCGCGCGCATGCCTGCGCCGCCGGCGCCCACGATGACGACGTCGTAGCGATGTTCCTGCATGTTGTGGGTCTCCTCTAGCCGACGCTGTTGACGTCGAAGGTCAGGAGGGCGTAGGTGCCCATCGTGAGGACGAGGATCATCGACACGGCGAGCAGCACGTTCAGCCAGAAACGGGTCGAGTCCTTGCGGGAGTAGTCGGCGATGACGGTGCGGACACCGTTGCCGCCGTGCAGCTGGGCCAGCCACAGCATGGTGAGGTCCCAGATCTGCCAGAAGGGTGAGCTCCAGCGCGCGGCGACGAACGAGGAGTCGATGCGGTGCACGCCGCCGTCCCAGGCCAGCATGATGAACATGTGCCCGATCGTCAGGACGACGAGCAGCAGCCCGGAGAACCGCATGAACAGCCATGCGTTCTTCTCGAAGTTGCCGCCCTTGGGCTTGCGGGGCGAGCGCGGGTTGTCCAGGCTCGCGGGACGGTCGTGCTGAGTACCGAGGGTCTTGGCGACACCGGTGGCTTCCGAGGTGGTCATCTCTGGTGTCTCCTACAGGTGGCTGAACATGATCTGCAGCAGGCGGACCGTGCCGGCACCGAAGACGATGACGAACAGGGTCATGGCCACCCACAGCATCTGTCGCTGGTACTTGGGTCCCTTGGACCAGAAGTCCACGAGGATCAGGCGCACACCGTTGAAGGCGTGGAACAGGACGCACGCGACCAGGGCGATCTCCATGAGACCGATGATCGGCGTCTTGTAGGTCTCGATGATCTCGTCGTACTGATTGGGGTCGACTCGGATGACCGCGGTGTCGAGCACGTGTACGAAGAGAAAGAAGAAGATCGTGACGCCGGTGATGCGGTGCAGGACCCACGACCACATGCCGGGATCGCCGCGATAAAGAGATCGTCTGCGCACCGGGTCGGGTGCGACTTCGGTCGAGGTGCTCATCGGGAAAGTGGCCTCCAACATCGTCGATGGACGCGTCGAATCGGCATGCTCCGACTCGACCATGGACCCATACGAAGAGACTCTAAACCCATGCACATTCCGGTGGTAAATTGCCCGAACCGATCTGGGCGACAAGACATTACGACTTAGGTTTGCCTTACCCAAGCTTTGCGGTGATGAAATCCGGATGAACGGCCGATGACGCCGGGCGACAGGAGATCCACGTGGTTACAGAAATCGATTGGGATGTGTTGCGGGACAAGGCCAGATCGATGATCGGTCGTGCCTACGCACCCTACTCCCGGTACCCGGTGGGCGCCGCCGGGATCACAGCCGAGGGCGGTGTCGTCGCCGGTTGCAATGTGGAAAATGTCTCATATGGCCTGGGTATCTGCGCCGAGGTCGCACTGGTCGCGGCCCTGGTGAACGACGGAGGCGGGGCGCTGCGGGCGGTCAGCGTCTGCGACGCCCGCGGGGCGGTTCTGATGCCGTGCGGACGGTGCCGACAGGTCCTGCTCGAACACGGCGGGCGCGAGCTCCTCGTCGACCACCCCGGTGGTCCCCGGATGCTCGCCGAGCTGCTTCCCGATGCCTTCGGACCCGACGATCTCGAGGCGGTCCGTTCATGACGGTCGACGCCCGGGAGATCATCCACGCGGTGTCGGTGATCGCCACCAAGCGGGGCGGACACGAACTCGCCGACGCACAGATCGCGTGGATGGTCGACGGCTACACCCGCGGCGAGGTGGCGCCGGAACAGATGTCGGCATTGCTGATGGCCATATATCTGCGCGGGATGAATCGCCGTGAGATCGCGTCCTGGACGCACGCGATGATCGACAGCGGGCGCCGGATGGACCTGTCCGGTCTGCAGCGGAACGGGCGGCCGCTGGCCACCGTGGACAAACACTCCACCGGCGGTGTCGGGGACAAGATCACCCTCCCGCTCACGCCGCTCGTCGCGTCGTTCGGCGTCGCGGTGCCGCAGCTGTCCGGTCGGGGGCTCGGTCACACCGGTGGGACGCTCGACAAGCTGGAGTCCATCCCGGGGTGGCGGGCCGAGGTGAGCACGTCCGACATGCTCGACCAGCTCGAGCGGGTCGGCGCGGTCATCTGTGCCGCAGGCGCCGACCTGGCACCCGCCGATCGCAAGCTCTACGCCCTGCGCGATGTCACGGGCACGGTCGAGTCCATTCCGCTGCTGGCGTCGTCGATCATGAGCAAGAAGATCGCCGAGGGCACCGGTGCGCTGGTCCTCGACGTCAAGACCGGGTCGGGTGCCTTCCTGCCCGACGAGGACGACGCGCGCGAACTGGCGTCGACCATGGTCGAACTCGGTCACGACGCCGGTGTCGACACCCGTGCGGTCATCACCGACATGGGCACACCGCTCGGACTCGCGATCGGCAACGCCGTTGAGGTGGCCGAGTCGGTGGAGGTACTCGCCGGCGGCGGACCCGCCGACGTCGTCGAACTGACCCTGGCTCTCGCCCGGGAGATGCTCGACGCCGCCGGGCTCGTCGACGCCGACCCCGCAACCCATCTCGCCGACGGCCGGGCGATGGACACGTGGCGGGCGATGATCGCGGCGCAAGGTGGCGRCCCCGATGCGCCCCTGCCGACGGCGCGCCACCACGACACCGTGACCGCGTCGGGCGACGGCATCGTCACCGAGATGGACGCGCGCGCGGTCGGCGACGCCGCGTGGCGCCTCGGCGGCGGCCGATCGAAGCCGGGGGAGGCGGTCGCGGCAGAGGCGGGAGTGACCATCCATGCGAAGCCCGGTGATCGTGTCCGAGCCGGTCAACCGTTGTTCACCCTGCACACGCAGGATGAGGACCGGATCCCCGGCGCCCGCTCCTGCCTGGCCGGGGCGACGACCGTGGGGCCCGACTCCGCCGAACACGCGGGCGGCGCGCGCACCCGTCCACTGATCATCGACCGCGTTAGGTTTCCATCATGACGACGCTGACCCCGGCGAACATCTCCCTCGCCCCGAAGGTGCTCCTTCACGACCACCTCGACGGCGGACTCCGGCCCGCGACGGTCCTCGAGTTGGCCCACGAGGTGGGATACGACGGCCTCCCGGCGGATGAGAACGGCAGGCAGATCGATGACGCCGAGACGCTCGGGCAGTGGTTCCGACGTGCGGCCAACAGCGGCTCGCTCGAGCGCTATCTCGAGACCTTCTCGCATACGGTCGCGGTGATGCAGACCGTCGGCGGGTTGGAACGCGTCGCGCGCGAGTGCGTGGAGGACCTCGCCGCCGACGGGGTCGTGTACGCCGAGGTGCGTTATGCGCCCGAACAGCATCTCGAAGGTGGGCTGACCCTCGACGAGGTCGTCGAGGCGGTGCTGCGGGGCTTCGCCGAGGGCGAGGCGGTCGCGGCCGAGCGGGGCCGGACGATCACCGTGCGGTGCCTGGTCACCGCGATGCGCCACGCCGCCCGGTCACGCGAGATCGCCGAACTCGCGGTCCGCTACCGGGACCGGGGTGTCGTCGGTTTCGACATCGCCGGCGCCGAGGCGGGGCATCCGCCGACCCGCCATCTCGACGCCTTCGAATACATGCGGGCCAACTGTGCGCCCTTCACCATCCACGCCGGCGAGGCATTCGGGCTGCCGTCGATCCACGAGGCCATCGGCTTCTGCGGGACGGACCGGCTGGGTCACGGCGTCCGCGTCTTCGACGACATCGAACTCCCGGAGGGGGTCGATCTCGCGGCGCACTCGTTCGCGGGTGCGCGGCTGGGTCAGGTGGCGAACATCGTGCGGGACAAGCGGATTCCGCTGGAGCTGTGCCCGAGTTCGAATGTGCAGACCGGGGCGGTCGGTTCACTCGCCGAGCATCCGTTCAACGTGTTGGCGCGCCTACGGTTCCGGGTGACGGTGAACACCGACAACCGATTGATGTCCGACACCACCATGAGCAAGGAATTCGGCCTGCTCGCCGATCGGTTCGGCTATGGCTGGGCGGATTTCGAGCGGTTCACGGTGAACGCGATGAAGTCGGCGTTCATCCACTTCGACGAGCGGCTGGCGTTCATCGACGACGTGATCAAGCCCGGCTACGCGGTGCTGCTCGGCTGAGCAGCACCGTCGCGGCCGGTTACGGGCGGGAGGAGGGGACTGCGCCCGTCATCCCTTCTTGGTGAGCCGGGCCTCGAAGTCGTGCTCGAGCGCGCGCCACGCCTCGGCCTCGTTGTCGAACGGACCGCTGGGCGCCATGCGCTTGGGGTCGGGGTTGACGGTGTAGTCGACGAACCATCCCAGCGGAGTGGTGGTGCCGAGGGCCTCGGAGACCGTGTTGTCACCGGCGTAGTCGGCTGCGTCGGTGAAGAGTTCGACGGCGAGGTCGAGCTGGTCGCGATCCATTCGGCGGGGGCCGTCGGCGATGTCGTCGGCGAGACCCGGCAGGACGTAGACGTTGTCGTCGATGACGTCGAACTCGAGTGATCCGTTGGTCGCCTCGGTGCGGACCTCGTCGAACGTGGACAGGTCGGCGAGGTCGTGCGTGTTGTCGTCGGCGAGGAACCGCGAGAGCGAGCGCGCCGAGGTGAACACGAAGATCTTGCCCTTGGTGCCGAGGAACACCGGGTCGTCTCCGAGGTAACACCGCAGTGTCAGGTACTCGTTCGCGCTGGTGACGATCTTGATCGGGTCGATGCCGACCGACGCCCAGAAATCGTCGTCGTCGTAGTCGTCCTCGTCCTCCTCGTCCGTGTCCTCTTCGAGGTCATCGTCGTCGGCGGCGTCCGAGGACTCGGAGTCGGGGGCACCGACGATCTCGATGTCATCGTCGGTCGGCTCGTCCTCGTCCTCGGCGGACGCGGCGGCCTCGAGTTCGGCCTCGGCGGTCTCGACGGCCTTGGCGTCCACCTTCGGTGTGCTGATGACACCGTCGATGGCATCGAGCACGTCATCCCAGTGCTTGGCGATGAGCCGGCCGATGCGCACCCAGAGGTCGGTGCCCTCGCGGCCGTCGAAGTTGCGTGTGCCGGTGGTGACGGCGCCCAGGATCGGGTTGCCGTTGAAGAACTTGGTGACCGGTGTCAATTCGCAGACCTCACCGAGGATGCGGACGATCTCGAGTGCGTCTTCGAGTTCGGCGATGACCTCGGCGGTGGGGTCCTCCGCGGCGAGCTCGGGTACGCCGACGAGGTCGTAGCTGTGGCGCCCGTCGGGGACCAGTTCATCGGCCTGCAGGCCGACCACGGTCGACCACGCCGGGTGCTCGACGAGATCGTTGTCCTCGTTGGTGCGGATGAACGCGGCGAGCTCGGCGACAGAGGGCAGGACGTACAGGTCCTCGTCCAGTCCGAGGAAGGCCTCCCATTCATCGTCGCCCTCACGCCAGCGGGGTGCCCACAGGGTGAAGCTGTTTCCGTCGGTGAGTCCGAGCTCAATCGGGACGATGTCTCCGGCCATGGGGACACAGCCTAGCGATTGTCGGCGGCGGATCCAGTAGTGCCCCCACAGACGGTCGGTGGTGTGCCGACGACTTTTCGATGAACTCCTGACCCGCCCGCGGGTGCGACCATCGGCGCGGCTCTCATCGTGGACGGAAGAATCCTTCGAATGCCTGGTCGAGGTTCGAGGTGCGTACCGGCGAGACGCCCACGGGGTCACCGGCTTCGATCATTTGACCATTGCCGATGTACATCGCCACGTGGCCGGACCACACCGCGAGGTCTCCGGGCTGCAGCTGCGCCTGGGACACCTGATACCCGGCGGTGTCCTGCTCCTGGGCGAGGCGGGGGAGTTCGAGCCCGGCCTGCCGGTAAGCCCACTGTGTGAAGCCG
Source organism: Gordonia sp. UCD-TK1 (assembly GCF_001691435.1). Lineage (NCBI taxonomy): Bacteria > Bacillati > Actinomycetota > Actinomycetes > Mycobacteriales > Gordoniaceae > Gordonia > Gordonia sp. UCD-TK1. The sequence continues at coordinate 39,908 of NZ_LZMP01000017.1, forward strand.
CTGCAGTCGAATCCGTCGGGCGTCGTCCCGCCCCAGACATAGGGCACCCCGCGTTGACTCAGCGCGGCCCGCACCGCGGTCGCCGCGCGTTCGTTCGGAGCGTGGGCGACCGAGCCGTCGGGCAGCGTGATGGGGACGCCGCCGGGCGTGGGGACGGGCGACAGTCTGGCGGCGTCGCCGCCTGCGACTCCGACCATCTCGGCCGGCGCCGTGCGGCGGGCCAGGGCGGCCATCGCCTCGGTGTCGGAGCCGAGCTCGGCGCGAGCACGACCGATGATCTCCACGCCGCGGCTCAGATGCTCGACGGCGATCGGCAGGACCGCGAGAAGGACTGCCGGAGTGGCCAATCCGCCGGCGAGGCCACGGACATGCCGTTCCAGGGAGTCCACGAGGCCGTTCAGCGCGGTCGACGCCATGTGGACGGTACGGCCGGCGCTCTCGACGAGCCGGCCGAACTCGGCGGCGCATTCGGTGAGTTCGGTGAGTCGGCGCTGGTTCGCCGCGGTCGCGGCTGCGGCTCCGGCGGCCCCGGCTCCGTCCCACCGCGTGAGGACGGACTCGGCGGCCGACGTCGACCGCCGGCGGACCGACTCGACGGTGCCCGCTACGGTCCGGACCCGTTCGGCGGGGTTGCCCGGTGCCAGGATGCCGGTCCCCAGCGCGGCGATCAGTTGCCGCAAAGGCTCGACGAGGAATTCGACGGGGATCACAGCGTCAGCTCACCGGCCGTCGCGATCCGGTCGCCGGCGGCGCAGTCGCAGTCGGCGTAGGACGTTGCGGCCGAGCTCGTCGTGAGTCCGACGCGTTCCTCGCGCGCCGCGGCGGCCTCGATGGTGCGACGGTGCAGGTCGAGGAACTCGACGACGGCGGTGAGGAACTCGATGCCGATGAGACCGAAGGTGATGGCGAGTTCGACCACGGCGGCGTCGTCGCTGCCGGTCCCGCCCTCGAGCATCCGGGCGTTGGTGCGGTGTGCGCCGGAGAACTCGTGCAGCGCAGACGAATCGGCGAACAGTCGGCCATCGGTGTCCGGGCCTGGCCGGGAGGGTGCGGGATAGGGATGGGGGGAGGACGGGCTCATGGGTTTTCGACGCGGCGCGGCCCCGTTGGGTTCCATCAAATTCTCGCGGCGACCCAGACCGGCGTGGTGGAGCTCGCCCAAGCGGCACGCGAGCGCCGGGGAGGAAATAGGGTGTCGGCATGGAGTCCCTGATCGTCGACCATCCCCTCGCAGCCGCGCGTCTGACCACGATGCGCGACGAGACCACCGACAACGCCGGATTCCGGGCTGCGCTGTCTGACCTCACCCAGATGCTGATCTACGAGGCGCTTGCCGGTGCGCCGCGCGCCGACGTCGCGATCAACACGCCGATGACCGCGCACACGGGATCGAGGCTGGCATCCCCGCCTCTCCTGGTCCCGGTCCTGCGGGCCGGACTCGGCATGGTCGAGCAGGCCCACGCGATGGTGCCCGAGGCGCATGTCGGTTTCGTGGGCCTCGCCCGCGACGAGGAGACCGCGCAACCCGTGCCGTACCTGGAGTCGCTGCCGGAGGACCTGTCGGGACGGCCGGTGTTCGTCCTCGACCCCATGCTCGCCACCGGCGGCTCCATGCTCCACACCATCGAGTTGCTGATCGCCCGCAACGCCACCGACATCACCGCCGTATGTGTCGTCGCAGCGCCTGAAGGGGTTGCGGCGCTGGAGAATTCGGGACACCCGTGCCGGCTCGTCGTGGCCGCCGTGGACGACGGGCTCAACGAGGTCAACTACATCGTGCCCGGTCTCGGTGACGCGGGCGACCGGCAGTTCGGTCCGAGGTATTCGTGAGTATGGCTGAACCTCGCGCGGCACGTCGCTGAGACAAGCCACACGTCGTCATTCAAGGGCCCTCATGACCCGCCCTGATGTTCTTTTCGCCGAACGCTGCCGTCTGGTACTGGCAGGATGCTTCGTCGATCACCGATCACGGACGGCCGCTGCGGTGGGCCGCCGGACGGTTTGAATGCTCGAGCGACGGCCGAGAAACGGGCCGACGGCTACCGCGTTCACGGCGAAGCCGGCATGACAGATCGCTCCAGCCGCCCCACCCGTCACCCAACGAGCCCCGGTGCGACGTGAACGTCGAATCATCAAGCTACGCCTATCTCCCCTCCGGGACGCAGCTCCTATTGCCACGCATCTACTGCTGCGAGATCGATCGTCAAGGCGGTGCTGCGCCGATATGGGATGCCACTGTTGCGACACCTCGCCCAGGCCATCGCGCTGCCGGTACGCCGAACCCCGCCGCGGCGCTTAGATCACGGCGCTCCCGGAGGCCGCCATATCGTCGACGACCACACTCGGTTGCGTACTCCGAGATCCTCACCGACGAACGCACAGAGACCGATACGCAATTCTGGGGCCGGGCACGCCCTTCTTCCACGCGCACGGCATCACGAACAACAGTTTGTTGGCCGACTACGGCGGCAGTTGCCGCCCAGGGCTTTCCGCGCATGCCCTCGGCCCTGAGATCGCGCACCAGAGACCCGTCTGTACCGGCCACAGACCACAACAGAGTTGAACGCTTCCACCGGTTGCTCGCCTCGGAAAGGGCCTTCGCGAGGTCCACACCACTGAAGCCGCCCGAGCGGCGACCTACGACGACTGGCTGCACGACTACGAAAACCACCGAATCCACACCGGTATCGGCGGATTCGCCCGAACGCCTACGCGTTCACAACTTCACCGGGGCTATAGCGAATCCGCGGCAAGAACACCGTTGGAAGAACGAATTCCGAAACGGGTGTGACTGAAGTTCACCACTGTCATCGATCCACGCTCTGCAACGCACAGTGGACGAAAAGCACTGCACAGTAATTGGTTTCGTAATTTCCGGGCTTGTGGAGTTTTCTCGTAATCGAATGGGTGTTCCTGTACCTTGGAGTCATGTCAGAGCTAGCCACTCTCCTCGATCAACTCATCGAGACCACCCCACCCGTCGACGATCCCACGGGCAGAGCGACATTCGACGCCCTCGACACGTGGCGCCTGATCCGCAACCTTGCCGATCACCAGATCGCGACGCACACAGCGCAACTCGATGCTCTCGGGGTCGCGCAGAAAGCCGGTAGCACCACCAAGAAGCTGCTGATCGAGTCAGGACATGCGCCGGCCTCCGCCCTCCGCACCATGCGGAGTGTCGACGCGCTGCCCAACCTGCCCGCTTTGGCGCGTCATGCCGCCGATGGGCGGCTGTCCGGCGAGATCGTCGATGCCATCGTCCGAGGCATGAACGAGATCGAGAAACGATGTGGTGAGGCGCTTTCCGACGACAAGCGCTCACGGTATGAGCTCGAACTCGTCGCCCAGGCACTGTCCGGGGCGGCGCCGACGCAAGTACTCAAGCATGCTCGCGCGATCGCCAACAACCTTGCCGACGCTTCCGATGCCGGAATCCCCGCCGCCGACGACCCATCACTGAATTCGGTGAACGCGCACACCACCGACGACGGCCGCGTCGAGGTCCGCGCTGACCTCACCCAGGTGGTCGGTGAGAAGTTCATGGCGATGATCGACGAACGGTCCTGTCCGCGGCGCGAACCCGACGGCACCGAGGATCGACGCACCGCCGAGCAACGCCGCGCCGACGCTTTCGAGTTGATCCTCGATCAAGCAGCGATCGGCGCGACCATCGACACCGTCGGAAGCCCACGCACGCAACTGATGCTGACGATCCCCGCGACCGGAGACCTGGCGTCGCTGCCGTGGACCGGGCCGGTCAGCCATGCCACCGCGAAACAAGCGTCGTGCGACGGCTCGCTGACGGAGATCATTCTCAACGGTGAGGGCGTACCGCTGCAGATGGGTCACACTCATCGGTTGTATCCGGCACACCTCCGCAAGGCGATCATCGTGCGTGACGCCTGCTGCATCAAATGCGGTGCACCACCGTCACATACCCAGGTTCACCACGTCACCCATTGGGCCGACGGCGGACCCACCGACCTCGACAACGGCTGCCTGCTCTGCCAACGCTGCCACACCCAGGTCCACCACCACGGCTGGGACATCGTGATGGGTTTCGACCGTCATCCCTGGCTCGTCCCACCCGCGACCATCGATCCGCGGCGCCGACCACTGCCCGCTTACAACCGACGCACCATGCGACTCGACGACGCCGCCTGACCGCTGCCGCCACAGACCACCAGACTTTCGCGTAGCACCTTCGCACCCGGGCCACACCCGGGACCGACCCTGTCCCTTGACAACTCAACAGTGTCACCCCAGCGGCAACCGCCCGTACGAGACCGGAACGTCTCGTCGTCGTGGGTGGAAGGCGACTGCCGAGCGCCGAATGAGGGCCCGGACCTGGGCCAGTGCTGCCGGGTGTTCCAAACTGCCGGGGACGGTGGTCGTCTGTGCCTCAGGCGAACTGGCGGCACGTCCAAGCGGGGGCGGCAACGTCGGCGTGGCAACGGTCATCCCGTCACGCACGCTTCGCATTACTGTGACCGGGCTACACCGAACCGCGGTCAGCGAGGTTCGGCGGGTCTCAGCCGGGCAGCGACCAGTACGCGAGCATCGGCTCCTCGGTGAGCACGGCGCCGCCGTCGACGATGGTGAGACTTGTCGGCGAGACGAGGTAACGCACCGAGCCGTTGCGCGCCTCGAATGTGTTACCGGTGCGGGTCGGGAACTGGAGTTCGATCCCGCCCTCGGGTGCGGCGCCCTTGTAGTACAAGCGGCCCGTCTGGGTGCCCACCTGGCAGATCACCACGCGCGACCGGGCGGTCTGTCCGACGGCCACGGCGGGGTCGTCGGCGGCGTTGCAGCGGGGACCGTTGGTGAATCCCTGCCAGTCGGCGCCGGCGACGGTGGGGGTCGGCCGGACCGGGGGCGGCGGCGTCGTCGTGGTGGTGGTCGCGGTGGTGGGGGTCGTCGTCTCCGCGGGGCGGGTGACGGTACTCGTGAAGGTCGACGCCGACGGTTGTCCGCCGTCCGCGCTGTCGCGGTCCGCGGACTCGTCGTCCGCGGGGATCAGGAGCAGCGCCGCGAGGACGCCCACCACCACCAGCAGCACGCCCGCGCCGATCGCCACCAGCACCGCCGGCGACGACCACGGGGACCGCGGCGGGCCAGGTGGCACCGGGCCCTGCGGGTAACCGCCCGACGGATAGCCACCCTGGGGATAGCCGCCTGGACCGCTCGGTGGATAGGTCATCTCGCTCCTTCGGTTCGGCCGGCCGCCGGTTCCGTTCGGTCCTACAGTTCGCCGATGATCCGGGCCAACAGCTCGCCCATCCGGGTTGCCGACGCGCGGCCGACCTCCAGGACCTCTGCGTGGCTCAGGTGTTCGCCGGTCATGCCGGCCGCGAGGTTGGTGACCAGGGAGATGCCGAGCACATCGAGTCCGGCGGCGCGCGCCGCGATGGTCTCGTGCACGGTCGACATCCCGACCAGGTCCGCACCCATCGTCCGCAGCATCCGGATCTCGGCGGGGGTCTCGTAGTGCGGGCCGGGGAGCCCGGCGTAGACCCCCTCGGCGAGGCCCGGGTCGATGCCGCGCGCGATCTGTCGCAGCCGCGGTGAATAGGCATCGACCAGGTCGACGAACTGGGCGCCGACCAACGGGGAGCGGGCCGTGAGATTCAGATGATCCGAGATGAGCACGGGTTGCCCGACCGACATGTCCTCGCGCAGACCGCCCGCCGCGTTGGTGAGCACGACGGTGTGGACACCGGCCGCGGCTGCGGTGCGGACCGGGTGGACCACGCGAGCGAGGTCGTGGCCCTCGTAGGCGTGAATACGTCCCAGCATCAACAGGACTCGTCGATCACCGATCCGGACGGAGTGGACCACGCCGCCGTGGCCGGCGGCCTTGGGCGGGACGAATCCCGGGATCGACGCCACCGGCAACGAGCGGATGGGCCGCCCGAAGGCGTCGGCGGCAGGTGACCATCCCGACCCGAGGATGACGGCCACATCGTGTGTAGCGGCGTCGGTCTCGGCAGCGATCGTGGCCGCGGCGACGATGGCCGCGGCATCGGGGTCGGCGGTGGGCTCCATGCGCCAACCCTAAACCGTTCCCAGGCCCACACGGCCGCGCGTCGCAGCGCGCCGACCGATCGGGTCGGTGGCGACGAGACCGGGAGCGATAAGGTCGGGACATGCCATTTCTGAACGGTGACGGGGAGGTCGTCGAGCTCCATCTCGGAGCGCGCGGTGAGGAGATCAGCGAGTCCAATCCGGAGAACCGCTTCCGGGCCGACTGGTTGGACGAGGTCGATGCACTGCTGGACCAGGTGGTCGTCGACCGCACACGACCGCTGGTGATCACCGCCACCGGGAAGTTCTTCTCCAACGGCCTGGACACCGACCACATCTTCGCCGCTCCCGACCAGCTGCCCGGTTACCTCGACCGCGTGCACGCCCTGTACGCGAAGGTGCTCACCCTGCCCGTTCCGACGGTCAGCGCCGTCAACGGACACGCCTTCGGCGCCGGAGCGATGCTCGCGTTGTGTACCGACCACGTCCTGATGCGCACCGAACGCGGTTTCTGGTCGCTGCCCGAGGCCGCTCTCACCATGCCGTTCACCCGTGGGATGGCGACGTTGCTGCGCACCCGACTGACCGATCGCACCGCCACCGAGGCGATGTACACCAGCCGGCGGTACGGCGCCGACGACGCGGTGCGTGCGGGAATCGTCGACGAGGCCGTGGACGCCGAACTCCTCGTGAAGCGGGCCATCGAGATCGCGGCCGCCCGCTCCGCGACCGCCGGACCCAACCTGGCGCTGATCAAGCGCGGACTCCGTGGCCCCCTGCTCGACGACCTCGCACGTCAGACCCCGCCCGGAGTCTTCTGATGTCGGTCGCGGGAGCGGATTTCGCCGCGGCGGACGATCCCATCGACGCCTGGCTCGCCGAGCACGGCGGCGATCTCATCGCGTGGCGCCGGCAGATCCATGCGCATCCGGAACTGTCCCGGCAGGAGGTCCGCACCACCGAGCTGGTGATGAGCGAGCTCACCGCTGCCGGACTCACCCCGCGCCGGCTGCCGCTGGGCACCGGAGTGGTGTGCGACCTCGGTCCTGCCGGTGAGCCCCGTATCGCGCTGCGCGCGGACATGGATGCCCTGCCGGTGACCGAACACACCGGCCTGCCGTTCACCTCGGCGGTGGAGGGCGCGTCGCACTCGTGCGGTCACGACGCGCACACGGCCATCCTGATCGGCGTCGCGAAGCTCCTCGCCGCGGCCGAACCACTTCCGGTCGGCGTGCGTCTGATCTTCCAGGCCGCCGAGGAGGTCATGCCCGGCGGAGCCCTCGACGCCATCGAGGCGGGCGTCACCACCGGTCTCGGCCGCATCTTCGCCTTGCACTGCGACCCTCGCCTGCCGGTCGGCACGGTCGGCCTGCGGTCCGGCCCGTTGACGTCCGCGGCCGACCACATCGATCTGCAACTGCACTCGGCCGGCGGGCACACGTCGCGGCCGCACCTCACCGGGGATCTCATCTACGCGATGGGCACGGTGATCACCGGCCTGCCCGGGGTGCTGTCGCGACGGATCGACCCGCGTTCGGGCACGGTGATGGTGTGGGGCGCGGCGAACGCCGGCAGCGCCGCCAACGCCATCCCGCAGGAAGGTCGCATGCGCGGCACGGTCCGCACCGGCGATCACGCCACCTGGGCCCAGCTCGAGCCGCTGGTCCGCAGCGTCGTCGGCGAGCTGCTGGCACCGCTCGGCGTCCGGTACGACCTCTCGTACTYCCGCGGGGTGCCGCCGGTCGTCAACGACGAGGTCGCGGTCGGGATGTTCGAACGGTCCGTCGCCGCGATCGGGTCCAAGGCGATCGCGGACACCCCGCAGTCACCCGGCGGCGAGGACTTCTCCTGGTATCTCGAACACGTCCCGGGAGCGATGGCCCGCCTCGGCGTGTGGGACGGATTCGGACCGCAGGTCGATCTGCACGCGCCCAACTTCGATCTCGACGAACGTGCCCTCGCGATCGGTGTGCGCGCGCTCGCCGGGATCGTGCTGAACGCGACCAGCGCCGCCGGCTAGGACACTCGGTCTATTCCGCGGGCCCCGGCCCGGGTCCGACATTGCGCGACTCGCGCAACCGGAGGTCCTGCACATACTCCGCGGGTGCGCCGGCGATCTCCGCGGCCTCGGCCATGACGCCGAGATAGCGCGCCGAGGGCAACCCGCCCTCGAAGGCGTCGAGGACGTACAACCAGGCCAGCACCGGGCCGTCGGCGGTGTCGACGCGGGCGCGGATCTTGCGGTGGATGCCGAGCTCGGAACCCTCCCACCGGTCGAGCAGATCCTCGTCCTCGGTGGTGACGTCGTAGAGAACCACGAACACCCGGGCGTCGGGGTCGTCGCGGTCCTCGGTGACCGTGGCCAGGGACCCCTCCCACCCGATGTCGCCGCCGCCGAACGTCAGACGCCAGCCGCGGAGCCATCCGGTGCCCGACATCGGGGAGTGCGGCGCGCGCTCGGCCATCTGCTCGGGATGCATGTTGGATCCATAGGCAGCATAGATGGGCACGGATGGAGCCTAGATGGTCCCCGCCGAGTCCGGAAGGCGACACCGTGGCCCGGCTCCGGTTTGCGACCACGTTCACAACGACGGACCCGCCCGACTAGTTTGGTAGGCGGCGCGAACGGGGTCGACCGTCTCGCGCGACCCGAGGAGCGTGTCACCCCGCGTTCCCGTCGAGCCACGACATACAGCCGGGCGCAGCTTCCCCACGAAGGACGCGGCGAGCCGGCGTGGAGAACAGGAGTCACAGTGACCAGGATCGTCATCATCGGCGGCGGACCCGCGGGTTACGAGGCGGCGCTCGCGGCGGCCGCCTACGGGGCCGACATCACGGTGATCGATTCGGACGGGATCGGCGGTGCCTGCGTGTTGTGGGACTGCGTCCCGTCAAAGACGTTCATCGCGTCCACCGGCATCCGCACCGAGGTCCGTCGCGCCGTCGATCTGGGCATCAACATCAAGACCGACGACACCTCCGTCACATTGCCGCAGATCCACCAGCGGGTCCGCGACCTCGCGTTCGCCCAGTCCGCGGACATCCGCTCACGACTCATCAGCGAAGGCGTGACACTCGTCTCCGGTACCGCGGTTCTCGACGAGCGGCAGGTCGGCGTCTCGACGCACACCGTCGTCGCGACCCTCGCCGACGGAACCACCGAACGCTACGACGGCGATGTGGTCCTGCTGGCGACCGGCGCCTCGCCCCGCGTGCTGCCCGACGCCGAACCCGACGGCGAGCGCATCCTCACCTGGCGTCAGCTCTACGACCTCGAGGAGCTGCCCGAACACCTCGTCGTCATCGGTTCCGGCGTCACCGGCGCCGAGTTCGTCCACGCCTACACCGAACTGGGCGTCAAGGTGACGCTCGTGTCGAGCCGCGACCGGGTCCTCCCGCACGAGGACGAGGACGCCGCGCTGGTGCTCGAGGACGCACTCGCCGAACGCGGCGTCGAACTGGTCAAGCACGCCCGCGCCGACAAGGTCGAGCGGCACGGCGATTCGGTCACCGCGCATCTGGCCGACGGCTCGACCGTGACCGGCAGCCACGTGCTGATGACCGTCGGTTCGGTCCCCAACACCACCGATCTCGGACTCGATCGTGCCGGGGTCGCGGTCGGCAAGGGCGGTTACATCGAGGTCGACCGGGTGTCCCGCACGTCGGTCGCGGGGATCTATGCGGCCGGCGACTGCACCGGGCTGTTCCCGCTGGCATCGGTGGCCGCCATGCAGGGCCGCATCGCGATGTACCACGCACTCGGCGAGGGCGTGAGCCCGATCAAGCTGAAAACCGTTGCGTCCGCCATCTTCACGCGTCCGGAGATCGCCACGGTGGGGGTGTCGCAGAACGCCATCGACACCGGTGAGTACCCGGCGCGCACCGTGATGCTGCCGTTGGCCACCAACCCGCGCGCCAAGATGAGCGGTCTGCGCCGGGGCTTCGTGAAGATCTTCTGCCGGCCGGCCACCGGTGTGGTCATCGGCGGCGTCGTGGTCGCACCGAACGCCTCCGAACTGATCCTGCCCATCGCCCTCGCGGTGCAGAACAAGCTCACCGTCGGCGACCTGGCCCAGACGTTCTCGGTGTACCCGTCGCTGACCGGGTCCATCACCGAGGCGGCGCGGCAGCTGGTTCGGCACGACGACCTGGACTGAGCGCCGCCCGCCCACTGTGCACAGCCGGTGCCGGTGTGCGCCGCCGGGTGCGTCGTCACGGTAGGGTCGGACGAATTCGTTCGTCCCGGCCGGCGACCAAGGGGGTGTCGTGAGCTCGCCGCAGCAGTCCTACAACACCTACGGCAGTCGCAACGACCGCGCGTTCGCTCGCGGTCGCACGCAGTGGGCGGGCATGAGCATCGACGAGATCCTCAACGTCCTGAGCACGATGGAACCCGGTCGTGCCGGCGGTGACGTCAACACGATCCTGCAGGCGATCGAGTCCGTCCGCCGCGCGGCCGAACGGATGCACGCGATGTTCGGCGACGGCATGCTCGGTCAGGCTTCCGACGCGGCGCTGGAGGCGGGCCGGTCGCTGTCGGCCGATCTGGCGACGACCTCGGAGACCGCCGGCCAGATCGGGGATGCGCTGGCCGGCGCGACAGGCATCCTCGGATCGGCTCGCGGTCAGGAGGGGCGGTTGCGTGAGCTGCAGCAGCACATCCGTGACAATCCCGAGGACGCGCCGGCTGTCCGGCATGAGGTCGACCGGGCGATGACGGGCGCCTACTCCTCGCCGATGATCGGGCTGCAGCGCTCCCTGCCGAACGACCCGACCGGGGCGAACGGGGTGACCGCAGGACTCGGCTTCGGGCCGACCGCCGGCGGTTCCGGCGCCGCGGGGTCCGGGCCGGACGCTCCCCGCGGTCAGGCCGCCAACACCGTCGACGCCGGCGACTTCGGGCGTGCCACTCCGACTGCCGGGCCGGTGCCGGTCGCTGCGGGCGGTCCACCACCCGGTGGCGGCGGACCCGGTGCGTCGTCGACGCCGCCAGGGCCTGCGGGTCCGGGCGGCGGACCATCCGGTCGTGGCAACACCGACGGCCCCGACGGGTTGGTGCGTGGTGGTCGGGCGACGCCCGAGTCGACGACCCGCGGCGCCGCGGCTCCCGAAACGCACCGGTCGGGAGGCGCCGACGGGATCGGCGAGAACAGCGGATCCGGTTCCGGTGGCGGTGCGCCGGCGAGTGGAGGCGCCGGGGTCCCGGTCGCGATGCCCGCTCCCGGCTTGCTCCCACCCGCGTCGGCGCCGACGCCGACCCCGGTCGCCGGCGGCTCACCGACGCCGGCGACCCCCGCCACCGCCGGGCCGGTTGCCCAGCGCCCGACGGGGATGCCGCTCGCCGGGGCCCCGGGCGGCGGACGGCGGCCCGGCGCCGACGACGACAGCCACCGGGCAGCGCCGTACCTGCACACTCGGGAACACGGCGCGCAGCTCGTCGGCGACATGCCGCTCGTCGGTCCGCCCGTCATCGGCGACTGGATCCGGCAGGCATCCCCGGCGGTCGACGACGCCGCGCCGGCCGGGCCGGATCAGGCCTTGTCCCTGCGGCCCGCGGCACCCGGCGACGCCGTCTCCCGGACCCCCGTCGACGGTGCGGCGCAGGAGGTCTCGGACGACACCGATGCACCGTCGGGCGGTTCGGCCACGTCGAGACCGGAGACCGTGTGAACGCCGGGCTGAAGCGTGTCGACCGGTTACCGGGCGGCGTCGCCCGCCTCGTCGACTCGGTGCCCGACGAGGACCTCACGGCGTGTCTGCACCTGATCGTCGCGACCGTCCTGGACGTCACGGCGGTCTCGACGCCCGAGATCCGGGAGGCGATCAGCCAGTGGCGGCGGCAGGGCGGTGCGTCGACGGCCGGCATCGCACGTCTGCGGCTCGTCGCGGCACAGCACGACTTCGACGCCTTCGCGCATCAGCGTCGTGGCGACGTGGACGCCCAGCGCGACAGCTTCCGCCGCGCCCGCGCCGTCGACTGCCTGGTGGCCGCGATGTCGACGCCCGCCGCTGGTGAGTCGCTGCGCGATGCGCTCCGCGAATCAGCCTACGAGGCCGCCGCGGCACTGGGCGGCACGGCCGGTGTGGTCGCCATCCTCGCCGACCACGTGATGTGAGGCGGCGGCACCGTCGCGCCGGTCAGGTCAGGCCGAAGCTGTGCTCGACGGCTCGGTTCCATCCCGCGTAGAGGCGGTCGCGGTCGTCGGCGGCCATCCCGGGCTCCCACCGGCGGTCTTCGGCCCAGTTGGCGCGGATGTCGTCCTCGCTCTCCCAGAAACCGACGGCCAGGCCGGCCGCGTAGGCCGCGCCGAGGGCGGTCGTCTCGTTGACGACCGGCCGCACGACGGGTACGTCGAGGATGTCGGCCTGGAACTGCATGAGCAGTTCGTTCACGACCATTCCGCCGTCGACCTTCAACGTCGACAGTTCGACCCCGGAGTCGGCCTGCATCGCCTCGATGACCTCACGCGTCTGAAAGGCGCTGGCTTCCAGTGCGGCTCGGGCGATGTGGCCCTTGTCGGCGAACCGGGTGAGACCCACGATGACGCCGCGGGCATCGGGGCGCCAGCGCGGCGCGAAGAGTCCGGAGAACGCCGGGACGAAGTAGACGCCGCCGTTGTCGTCGACCCCGCCGGCCAGTTTCTCGACGTCAGATGCCTGCGGGATCAGGCCGAGGTTGTCGCGCAGCCACTGGATGAGCGAACCGGTCACCGCGATCGAGCCCTCGAGTGCGTATCGTGCGGGCTGCTCGCCGATGCGGTAGCAGACGGTGGTGAGCAGTCCGTGCTCGCTGAAGACCGGCTCGGTGCCGGTGTTGAGGAGCAGGAAGTTGCCGGTCCCGTAGGTGTTCTTGGCCTCGCCGGGTTCCAGGCAGGCCTGGCCGAAGGTCGCGGCCTGCTGGTCGCCGAGGATGCCGGCGAGCGGTACCCCGGGGAGTGGGCCGTTGCCCCGGAGGGCGCCGAAATCGCCCGAGGAGCTCCTGATCTCGGGCAGCATGGCCATCGGGATGCCCATCTCGGCGCAGATGTCGGCGTCCCAGGTCTGGGTCCGCAGGTCCATCAACATGGTGCGCGATGCGTTGGTGACATCCGTGACGTGCCGGCCGCCGTCCACCCCGCCGGTCATGTTCCAGGCCATCCAGGAATCCATGGTGCCGAAACACAATTCTCCGTTCTCGGCGCGTTCGCGGAGGCCGTCGACGGAGTCGAGGAGCCAGCGGGCCTTGGGGCCGGCGAAGTAGGTCGACAACGGCAGGCCGGTGCGATCGCAGAACCGGTCCATGCCGACATCTCCGGCCAGCTCGGTGCACAGATCATCGGTTCGCGTGTCCTGCCACACGATGGCGTTGTGCACCGGCTTGCCGGTGTCGCGCTCCCAGATCACGGTGGTCTCGCGCTGATTGGTGAGGCCGCAGGCGACGATGTCCTTCGCGGTCAGTTCGGCCGACGCGAGGGCAGCGGCGCCGACGCGGCGGGTGTTACGCCAGATCTCGGCGGCGTCGTGTTCCACCCAGCCCGCGCGCGGGAAGATCTGTTCGTGTTCGAGCTGTTCGGCGCCGACGACGCGACCCTCGTGATCGAAGATCATCGCCCGGGTCGAGGTGGTGCCCTGGTCGATTGCCGCCACGTATTTGCCTGACCTACCCACGCCGGACAGTGTCGCACGCTGTCGAGGCCACAGAGATCAATTAGGCTCAGCAACCATGAACACCGAGTTCAACGCGGACCGGCCCGCCGACATGGGGCCCCTCTACCGCGCCGAGGCGTGGCGGAGGTTCGGGGAGGAACAGTTCGACGTGGTGGTCATCGGTGGCGGCGTGGTGGGTGTCGGTGCCGCACTCGACGCCGCGACACGCGGTCTGCGCGTCGCGCTGGTCGAGGCACGCGACATCGCCTCGGGCACATCGAGCCGGTCGTCGAAGATGTTCCACGGCGGCCTCCGCTATCTCGAGCAGCTCGAATTCGGCCTCGTGCGTGAGGCTCTACGCGAACGCGAGTTGTCGCTCCGGTTCCTCGCGCCACATCTGGTCAAGCCGTTGCCGTTCCTGTATCCGCTCACGCAACGGGTGTGGGAGCGGCCGTATGTCGGAGCCGGCATCTTCCTCTACGACCGGATGGGCGGCGCCAAGTCCGTTCCCGGACAGCGTCATGTCACCCGATCGGGCGCCCTGCGCGTGGCCCCGGCACTCAAGCGCAGCTCGCTCATCGGCGGGATCCGGTACTACGACACCGTCGTCGACGACGCGCGGCACAGCCTCACGGTCGCCCGCACAGCGGCCAATTACGGTGCGGTCATCCGGACCTCGACCCAGGTCACCGGATTTCTGCGCGAATCCGACCGGGTGCTCGGAGTCCGGGTGCGCGACACCGAGAACGGCGATGTGACCGAGATCCGTGCCCACTGCGTGATCAACGCCGCGGGCGTGTGGACCGACGAGGTGCAGGCACTGTCCAAGCAGCGCGGGCACTTCAAGGTCCGGGCCTCCAAGGGCGTGCACATCGTGGTGCCGCGCGACCGGATCGTCAGCGAGACCGCGATCATCCTGCGCACCGCCAACTCGGTGCTGTTCGTCATCCCGTGGGAGACGCACTGGATCATCGGCACCACCGACACCGACTGGAACCTCGACCTCGCGCATCCGGCCGCCACCCGCGCCGACATCGACTACATCCTCGAACGCGTCAACGAGGTCCTGGTCACCAAGCTCAACCACGACGACATCGAAGGCGTCTACGCCGGCCTCCGGCCGCTGTTGGCCGGGGAGGACGACGAGACCTCGAAGCTGTCCCGGGAACACGCGGTCGCGACCGTCGCGCCCGGACTCGTGTCGATCGCCGGCGGCAAGTACACCACCTACCGTGTGATGGCCGCCGACGCCGTCGACGCGTGCGACGACTTCATCCCCACCCGGGTGGCGCCGTCGATCACCGAACGCGTCCCGCTGCTCGGGGCGGACGGTTACTTCGCGCTCATCAACCAGTGCGAGCACCTCGGACGCCGATTCGGGTTGCACCCGTACCGGATTCGCCGGTTGCTGAACCGCTACGGCTCGCTGATCGACGACGTGCTGTACTACGCCGACGGCGACAAGAGCCTGCTGCAACCGCTGGCCGCGGCGCCGCAGTATCTGCGCGTGGAGGTGGTGTACGCCGCGGTCGACGAGGCGGCGCTGCACCTCGAGGACGTCCTCGCCCGGCGGACCCGCATCGCCATCGAATACTCCCATCGTGGCGTCGACTGCGCCGACGAGGTCGCCGACCTGCTGGCGCCCCTGCTCGGCTGGACCACCGAGCAACGCGACTTCGAGGTGGCGACCTACGTCGCGCGCGTGGAGGCCGAGGTGGCCTCGCAGCAGCAACCCGACGACGACTCCGCCGACGCCCTGCGCGCCGCGGCCCCCGAGGCCCGGGCCGAGATCCTGGAGCCGGTGCCCGTTCCGAAATGACGGTGGCTCCGGTCGAGTCGGGACGTTGGCCTCTGTCTCTGCCCCCTGATGCCGCGGCACGATCGGGGTGGGGGAAGAAGGAGACGAGATCATGGTCGACGAATCGGTTCGGGTGCTCACCCCCGACCAGGCCTGGGATCTGTTGGGAGTAGCCGAGCTCGGTCGGATCGCACTGAGCGTCGACGGCCAGCCCGACATCTTTCCGGTGAACTTCCATGCGACCGACGGCCGCATCATGCTGCGGTCCGGCGAGGGCACGAAACTGTCGGAGCTGGCGGTGAATTCGCGAGTGGCGTTCGAGGCCGACGGACACACCGACGCCGACGGGTGGAGTGTGGTCGCCAAGGGGACGGCACGCATACTGGTGTCGCTCCGGGAGATCGAGGCGGCCGACCAGCTGCCGCTGCGCCCGTGGATCGCGACGATGAAATACAACTACGTGGAGATCACGGTCGACTCGATCACCGCCCGCCGCTTCGAGTTCGGGCCCGAGCCCGAGCGCTACCCCGTGTGAGGGGCCTCGGCCGGATCACACCTGGCACCGGGGACACCAATAGACGGATCGTTCGCCGCCCGGGGATTCGAGTTCGCCCCGCTTCACCGGGGTGGCGCAGCGCCGGCACAGCCGCCCGTGGCGTCCATAGACCCACATCCGCGCATTCGGCGACGTGTTGCCCGTGGTGGTACGGGCCGACCGCATCCGGTTCGCCCACAGCAGGCGTCGGCTGAGGTCCACGACCGGCCCGAGGTCGACCTCGCCGACCGGCCGGGTCGGCAGGACTCGCCGCAGGAAACAGATCTCGCTGCGGAAGACGTTGCCGATTCCCGCGATCAGCCGCTGGTCGAGCAAGGCCGCACCGATCGTCGCGTCCGGGTCGGAACCGAGGCGTCGGATCGCCTCCTCCCGATCGAAGTCGTCGGCGAGCAGGTCGGGGCCGAGGTAGGCGAGCGCGGCGTCGGGGTCGGCGAGCAGTTCCAGTACGCCGAGGTCGAAACCGACCGCCTCATGGTCGGCGGTGCGCAAGACGACGCGGGCCTGGTAGGCCGGGCGGCGCCACCGTTGCCCCCGCGGGTGCACGTGCCAGGCGCCCTCCATCTTCAGATGCGAGTGGATGCTCAGGGTGTCGCCGACACCCGGACCGCTCTCGGCGACGTCGATCAGCAGGTGCTTGCCCACCGATCGCACCGCGAGGACCTCGCGTCCGGAGAGGTCCGCGGTGGCCAGCGACGGGATGCGGAAGTCCGACGACTCCAGCACCCGTCCCGCGAGCCCCGCCCGCAGTCGTGCGGCGGCGGCGAAGACGGTGTCGCCCTCAGGCATGGTCCGCCTCAGGCATGATCACCGAAACGCAGGCGGATGCCACGCGGGGTCGTCGAGAATCCCGCTTCGACGAGCACCTTGCCGAAGTCGGTGGCGCGCACGGGTTCCGAGTCGATGTGGTCGATCGTCAGACGTGCGATCCGGCCACGCCGGACCAGTGCGACCAGCGCGCCCGCGGCCGACTCCAGCCGCGGGATCGAGTCGCTGAACGTCAGCAGCGTCTTGCCGCCGCGTTCGACGAAACACACCACGTCACCGTCGACGATCACCACGAGCGCCCCCGGTTTGCGGCCCGGGCGGTGACCGGCCTCGGTGTCGCGAGACGCCGGCCACTCGAGCGCCGCCCCGTAGGGATTGGCCGGGTCCGTCGCGGCCAGCACGGTTGCCTCGCGGGGCGCTTTGCGATCGGGCAGCGCATGCCGGCGCAATTCGTCGACCGTGGCCGGCGAGGCGAACTGCGCCCCGCCGAGGCCGTCGACGTAGTAGCCGCGACGAACATGTCCGTTGTCCTCGAAGACGGTGAGCGCCTTGTAGACCCGCGCGAAGCCGCCGGTCACCTCCTCCGAGACGACGCTGCCGCGCGTGATCACGCCGTATCGGGTCAGCAACTGATCGCAGAGGCCCTGCGTGGCGATGGTCGGCTCGGTGGACGGGTGGTCGAGGGCGAACCAGCGGCCACTCGCCGTCGGCGACACCGGGGGGGCGACGGAGTGTTCGGTGAGGTACCGGGCCGACAGGCGGCCGGCCCGGAGCCGGGGTGCGCGTCCGCGTGCCCGATGCGCGGGCGCCGAGCGCGGTGCGGACGGGCTGCGCCGCGGTTGCAGCAGGGCCCGGACGGGCGCGAAGCTGTCGTTGCTGACCCGCCCCGCCCACACGAGGTCCCACAGGGCGGTCTCGATGTCGGCGGCCGGCGTGGTGGTGCCGGTGCTGATGTCGGCGGCGATCTGAGGGAACCGCAGGGCACCACCGGGTTCGAGTGCGGCCGTGACCCCGTCGTGGACCGGGGTGGTGTCGATCTCGTCGGCGTCGGGCAGCGTCAGGACGGCGACGTCCGCGGGATGCAGCGCCACCCAGCCGTCGGAGTTCCCGATGCGACCGTGTCCGGACCAGATGACCTCACCGGCGCTGAGCAGTTCGTCGAGCATCGGCGCTGCGTAATCGGACACCCGGGCCGGCAGTACGAGGGACTCCCACGCGGACGCCGGCAGCGGGAACCCGGCCAGCTGGTCGATGACCGTCGCCACCCCGTCGACACCCCGGAGCTGGGTGCCCGACGACGCGTGCTGCCAGTCGAGGAGGAACCGGGTGAGGACGTCGGTACCGACGGGAGCCACCTCGGCGCGGCTCGCCGCCAGGGAACCGCGTCGGATCTGACCCAGCACGTCGGCGTGACACCATTGCCCGTCCCGGGGGCCGGTACCGGCATCGGGCAGGAAGTCACCCTCGACGACGCGTCGCTCCGATGCGAGACGGTTGAGGGTGTCGCGCACGACCCCGGTCGCGATACCCAGAGCCGCGGAGGCCTCGGGCACGGTGAACGGGCCATGGGTGCGGGCGTACCGGCCGATGAGGTCTCCGACGGGGTCGGGCACCTCCTCGAGATAGGCCGCCGGGATGCCGAGAGGTGCGGGCACCCCGAGAGCGTCACGGAGGCGGGCGGTGTCGTCGATGGCCGCCCACAGCGCACGTGCGTTGTGGTTGACCGAGATGATCTGCCCGACCCGGTGCAACTCGGTGAGCAGATCGGCGGCCGGCTCGTCGCCGCGATACCGGGCCGCGACCTCCTCGGTGGTGAGCGGGCCCAGCCATCGCAGCAGGTCGACGATGTCCTCGGCGTCGCGCGCCTGACGCTCGGGGGACAGGCGTTGGAGCCGGGCGATCACGTCGGCGATGACCGCCGGATCGAGGAGCTCGCGCAGGTCGACGCGCCCGAGCAACTGGGCCAGCAGGCTGGTGTCGAGGGAGAGGGCGGCCGCGCGGCGCTCGGCGAGCGGCGCGTCGTCGGCGTACATGAACGCACCCACGTACCCGAACAGCAGCGACGCGGCGAAGGGAGACGGGCTCTGGGTCTCGGTCTCCACCACCCGGATCCGGCGCGTGCGGATGCGGGTCAGCAGATCGAGCAGGGCGGGGAGGTCGTAGACGTCCTGCAGGCATTCGCGGACGGCTTCGAGCACGATCGGGAAGTCGGGGAATTTGGATGCGACAGAGAGCAGTTGGGCGCTGCGCTGGCGCTGTTGCCACAGCGGGGCGCGCCGGCCCGGATCCCGTCGCGGCAGGAGCAGGGCGCGCGCGGCGCATTCGCGGAAACGGGACGCGAACATCGACGAGTCGGCCAGACCGTCGGTCACGAGTTGCTCGACCTCGTCGGGGTCGAGGAGGAACACATCGGCTCCGGGAGGGGCGTCGTCGGTGTCGGGCATCCGCAGGATGATGCCGTCGTCGGAGGCGGTGGTGGCGCCCTCGATGCCGAGGGTCTCCAGCAGGCGCTGCGAGATGGCACTGGCCCAGGGGGCGTGTACACGTAAGCCGTAGGGGGAGTGGAGGATCACCCGCCAGTCGCCGAGCTCGTCGCGGAACCTCTCGACGACCAGCGTGCGGTCGGTGGGCAGGTGTCCGGTCGCCTCGCGCTGCTCGGCGATGAGTGTCGCGAGGTTGCTGCGGGCGTTGTCGGTGAGCCCGAGTCGGTCTGCCTGGTCGTCGAGCTTCCCGGGATCGGCGATCGACTGGGTGAAGGCGCCGATCGCGGCGCCCAGTTCGGCGGGGCGTCCGATCGCGTCACCGATCCAGAACGGCAACCGGCCCGGTTGACCGAACGCGGGGGAGACGAGTACGCGGTCGTGGGTGATGTCCTCGATCCGCCAACTGGTGGCGCCCAGCGCGAACACGTCGCCGACCCGGGACTCGTAGACCATCTCCTCGTCGAGTTCGCCTACGCGAGTGGCCTTCTCGCCGACCATGAACACGCCGAAGAGTCCGCGGTCGGGTATGGACCCGCCCGAGGTGACGGCGAGCCGCTGGGCGCCGCGCCGGCCGGTGATGACCCCGGCGTCGCGGTCCCAGTTCACCCGGGGGCGCAGTTCGGCGAACTCGTCGGACGGGAAGCGGCCCGCGATCAGGTCGAGGGTCGCGTCGAAGACGCCCCGGCCCAGTTCACGGTAGGGCGCCGCGCGCCGGACGACCTCGTACCAGTGATCGACCTCGAGGTCGTCGACCGCGGCCGCCGCGATGGTCTGCTGGGCGAGGATGTCGAGCGGATTCTGCGGGACCTTGATCTCCTCGATCGCGCCGTCGAGCATCCGGCCCACCGTCACCGTGCAGTGCAGCAGATCGGTGCGGTGCTTGGGGTAGAGGATGCCCTGGCTGATCTCGCCGACCTGGTGCCCGGCGCGGCCGATCCGCTGCAGTCCACTCGCCACCGACGGCGGGGACTCCACCTGGATGACGAGATCGACCGCACCCATGTCGATGCCGAGTTCGAGTGAGCTGGTGGCCACCACACACGAGAGGCGGCCTGCCTTCAGGTCGTCCTCGATCTGGGCGCGCTGCTCCTTGCTGACCGAGCCGTGATGGGCGCGGGCGAGAACCGGCTCGGCGCCGGAGCTCGCGCCGCTGCCCATCACGAACGCCGGGGCGCCGCCCGCGACCGACGGATTGCCGGTCGGTTCGGCAGGCTCGCCGTGGCGCTCGGCGTGGATCTCGTTGAGCCGAGCGGTGAGCTTCTCGGCGAGGCGTCGGGAGTTGGCGAAGACGATCGTGGCGCGGTTCGCCTCGATCTGGTCGACGATCGAGGCCTCGACGTACGGCCACAACGAGCCGGCAGTCGGCGAGAACGCGTCGTCCAGCGCCGCGGGGTCGGCATCGGACACCGGCGGCGGGATGTTGGCCATGTCCTCGACGGGGACGTCGACGCGCAGGTCGAATGTCTTGTCGGCCTTGGGTTTGACCACCTGGCACGGCGCGGCGCCGGACAGGAACCCCGCGACCACCTCGGGCGGGCGGACCGTCGCCGAGAGGCCGATCCGCTGGGCGGGTTTGTCCAGCAGTTCGTCGAGGCGCTCGAGGGTCAGCGCGAGATGGGTACCTCGTTTGGTCGCGGCGACCGCGTGGACCTCGTCGACGATGATCGCCTCCACGCCGGTGAGACTCTCCCGCGCGGCCGAGGTGAGCATCAGGTACAGCGACTCGGGGGTGGTGATGAGGATGTCGGGTGGGGTTTTGACCAGCGCACGCCGATCGGCGGCGGAGGTGTCGCCCGACCGCACGCCCACGGTGATGTTGGGCTCCGGAAGGTTCAGCTCCTGGGCCGCCCGGGTGATGCCGGTCAGCGGTGCGCGCAGGTTGCGCTCGACGTCGACGGCCAGCGCCTTCAACGGCGAGATGTAGACGACCTTGGTGCCCGCGGGACGATTGCCGGCGTCGGCGGCGAGCCGATCGAGAGCCCAGAGGAACGCGGCCAGGGTCTTCCCGGACCCGGTCGGTGCGATGACCAAGGTGTTCGCGCCGTCGGCGATGGAGGTCCAGGCGCCCTTCTGCGCAGCGGTGGGCGCGGTGAACGCACCCGAGAACCACCGCCGGGTGGGGGCGGTGAAGCGGTCGAGCACCGAGGGGCGGGGCATCTCTCCACTATGTCGCACGCGTACGACAGAACGCGGTATACAGTCTCCTCACGCCTGTACGGGGAATCCGGTGAGAGTCCGGAACGGTCGCGCCACTGTGAACGCAGCCCAGATCGACACGGTCGACGTGACGGGGCATGCGTGAGTCAGGATGCCGTGCCGGCGTGCACCACCCGTGAACTCTCCGACGCGAGATCGGCGAAAGGACCCACCATGACAGCTCCCCGTACCCAGTCAGCATCACCGGTCGCCCCGGCCCGTGCCCTGCCCGTACCGAACATCTCCGTCGCGAGCGCGGCGCTCTGGCTCAGCCTGACCGTGCTGCTCGCCGGGCTGGCGTACTACTTCCTCGGTTACGACCAGGGAGTCGTGTCGGTCTTCGGTTCCGACACCCATGTGCACGAGTTCGTGCACGACGCCCGCCATTTCCTCGGCTTCCCCTGCCACTGAGTCGACATGGAGAAGAAGTTCATCGGCGCCGGCCTGCTAGCAGGTCTGATCGCCGGCATCGTCTCGTTCGTGTTCGCACGGTTCTACCTCGAACCCGTCGTGGGCAAGGCCATCGACTACGAGAGCGCCCGCTCGGCGGCCGAGGAGGCCCTGGCCCATGCCGCCGAACCGGGTGGTCACACCCATGGTGAGGGCGGAGAGTTGTTCACCCGCGCGATGCAGGAGAACCTCGGCGCGGGGATCGGCAACGTCGTGTTCGCGGTCTGCATGGGTGCGTTCTTCGCGGTGGCGTTCACGGTCTTGTGGAGCCACGTCGGCAGCCGTCACCCGGCCACGGATCCCCGTGCGGTCGCGGGCGTGCTCGGCGGCATCGGTTTCGTCGCCGTCTTCGCTGTCCCGTTCTTCGCCTACCCGGCGAATCCACCTGCCGTCGGCGACGACGACACCATCGGTGAACGAACCGGTGCCTTCCTCACCATCACCGTGTCGTCGGTGATCCTCGCCATCGCGGCGGTGGTCCTGGCGTCGTGGTTGCGCCCGCGCATCGGTGGGTTGGTCTCGGCGGTCGCCGCCACGGTCGCGTATCTGGCCGGCATCGCGATCGTGCTCGCCTTCCTGCCGTCGTTCAGCGAGGTCCCCGGCCCGGTCCGCGACGGCGCCGGACAGGTCGTGTTCCCGGGCTTCCCCGGTGACGTGATCGGGGATTTCCGGGTGTATGCGATCGCCAACCAGGTCATTCTGTGGACGGTTCTCACCGTCTCGTTCGCACTGATCGTGGGGGCGATGGCCCGGTCGCGGGCGACTGACCGCGCTCGCGCGGTCTCCGCGCCGAACTGAGGCGATCACTGCTCGGCATGCAGATCATCACCGCCGGGCGCACCGGCCCCAACCGGTCGGTGCGGTTCGGCGGTGACCCGGTTCTCGATCAGCGGGGTCGGCGGGACGTGCTCGTGCTGAGCGCGTCGCTCACGTGCCCGATCGACACCTGCGGACCGGAGACGGCGACCCGCGCCACCGCCGAGATACTCGGCGCGACAGGCGGACTCATCGTCGACGACGCGCTGCGGACGCTCGATGTCGGTGCGTGGTCGGGCCTGTCCCCGGAGGAGATCGACCCCGTCGACCTCGGCGGGTGGTTCACCGACCCCGAGGCCCGCCCGCACGGGGGTGAGAGTGTCGCGCAGTTCGTCGACCGAGTCCATGCCTGGCGTGCCGGGCAGGCCGAGCACGGCGATGGCTACGTGGTGGTCGCGATGCCGGTGGCGCAGGCCCTGCTGTGCGTCGATGCGGACGGGTTCTTCGCGCGGGAGGTGCGCCCGGCCACCCTCTACACCTGCACCGATGCTCGGTAGGAACAGATCTGCGACGACGTACCTAGACATCGGCAGTGACTCCTGACACAGTTGGGGACGACGAAACTGAAACGTGTTCGCCCCTGCGCGGACACCGGTCTGGGAGTGTGACGATGTTCGAGTGGTCCGAAGAAGATCTGATGGTTCGGGACGCCCTGCGGGCGTTCATCGACAAGGAGATCCGGCCACATCTCGACGAACTCGAATCCGGCACGCTGCCGCCCTACGACATCACCCGCAAACTGCTGTCGAGCTTCGGTGTCGACGCGATGGCCAAGGACGCTCTCGAGAAGGAACTCGAGGCCGAGGCCAACGGGGAGAAGAAGAAGCCCTCGGGCGACGGCGGCGGTATGGGCGGCTCGATGTTCATGATGGTCAACATCGAACTGGCGGGGGTCTGTCTCGGTCTCGTCGCATCCCTGGGCGTGAGCATGGGCCTGACCGCCTCGACCATCCGCGGCAAGGGCACGCTCGCCCAGAAGAAGCGGTGGCTGCCCGAACTGGTCACGATGGAGAAGGTCGGCGCCTGGGCGATCACCGAACCCGACTCCGGATCGGACGCGCTGGGCGGTATGAAGACGACGGTCCGTCGGGATGGTGACGACTACATCCTCAACGGACAGAAGACCTTCATCACCAACGGTCCGTACGCCGACACCATCGTCGTGTTCGCCAAGCTCGACGACGGCAGCGGCACCCCGATGCGGGACCGCAAGGTCCTGTCGTTCGTCCTCGACAAGGGGATGCCGGGACTGACCCAGGGCAAGCCGTTCAAGAAGATGGGCATGATGAGTTCGCCGACGGGCGAGCTGTTCTTCGACAACGTGCGCGTCGGCAAGGACCGCCTGCTCGGCGAGACCGAGGACACCGGTTCGGACGCGCGCGGATCCGAAGGCGCCAAGGCCGGTTTCACCGCGGAGCGGGTCGGGATCGCGGCCCTGTCGCTGGGCATCATCAACGAGGCGCAACGGCTTTCGATCGACTACGCGAAGAACCGCAAGCTGTGGGGCCAGGAGATCGCACAGTTCCAGCTCATCCAGCTCAAGCTGGCCGAGATGGAGGTCGCGCGCATCAACGTCCAGAACATGCTCTTCAGTGCCCTCGAGCGGGGCAAGGCGGGCAAGCCGCTGAGCTTGTCCGAGGCGTCGGCGATGAAGCTCTACTCGTCGAAGGCGGCCACCGACGTCGCGATGGAGGCGGTGCAGTTGTTCGGCGGCAACGGCTACATGGCCGAGTATCGCGTGGAGCAGCTTGCGCGCGACGCCAAGTCGCTGATGATCTACGCCGGCAGCAACGAGATCCAGGTGACCCACGTCGCCAAGGGGCTGCTGCGGGGCTGACGAACAGGCCCGGTCGTGTCGGACCATGCCGACACGATCGGGCCGGGTTCAGGCGACCTCGTCGGCCCGGACCTCGACCGTCTGCGGCGTGGTGCCGGGCGTCGGCGACACGAGCGTCAGGTGGTCCGGCTGTGCCAGGAAGTCCTCGATGTCGCGTCGAGCCGCCTTCTCGATCAGCAACGGCACGAAGATCCTGACCTTGCAGTCGGCGAATCGTCCGTAGACGGCGTGCACACGTGCGTCGATGTCGTCGACAGCCATAACCGGAAACCGTGCGATCAGGCGACGAATCACCTGTTCGACTTCGAGCATCTCCTCAACCCGAGCCATTGGGACATTCTGCGGGAAAACCTTTGCGGCTGCAGGCTCATCGAGGAAACGACTGGTCACGATCGAGCATGCGACGGTGTGCCCCGTGCCTGCCACGACAATTGCGCGTCCTCTTCGTCGGTTACCGCGCGGATGCCTCGGACAGGGCACAGAATGACCAGTTAGTCATTCGGTCCAGCCACGGGAGCGTACGGCCATGCCTGATTTCTCATCGTCCTCGGGTGAACTCCGACGCCCGGATCACGACGGCCCGTCGGGCCCGATGTCGGGCAAGAAGTACCGCAAGCATCTCGAACCGCTGCACGCCGAGTTGGTCGCCATGCAGGAATGGGTCCGTGCGACCGGGGCGAAGGTCTGCATCGTCTTCGAGGGCCGGGACACGGCAGGCAAAGGCGGTGTCATCAAGGCGATCACGGCCAGGGTGAGCCCGCGGGTCTTCCGCGTGGTCGCGCTGCCCGCTCCCACCGAACGGGAGAAGTCGCAGATGTACCTCCAGCGATACATTCCGCACCTGCCCGCGGCCGGCGAGGTCGTCATCTTCGATCGCAGTTGGTACAACCGGGCCGGCATCGAACGAGTGCTCGGATTCTGCACGGAGAAGCAGGCACACCAGTTCCTGGAACAGGTGCCCACGGTGGAACGGTCGATGGTCGAGTCGGGGATCATCCTGCTCAAGTACTGGCTGGAGATCAGCGAGGAACAGCAGACCCTTCGCCTGCAGAGCCGGATCGACGATCCGCGGAAGATCTGGAAGCTCTCCGACATGGACCTCGCGTCCTACAGCCGCTGGTACGACTATTCGCGGGCCCGCG
This sequence comes from Gordonia sp. UCD-TK1, assembly GCF_001691435.1. NCBI lineage: Bacteria > Bacillati > Actinomycetota > Actinomycetes > Mycobacteriales > Gordoniaceae > Gordonia > Gordonia sp. UCD-TK1. The sequence goes on from NZ_LZMP01000017.1 coordinate 65,604, forward strand.
ACGAGATGTTCCGGTTCACCGACACGGGCTGGGCGCCCTGGTATGTCGTCTCCACCGACGACAAGAAACGGGGTCGGTTGAATGTGATCGAGCACCTTCTCGGTCAGGTTCCCTACGCGCCGCTCGAACGTCCCCGGATCGAACTGCCGAAGCGGCAGAAGGCCAAGGGCTACCGGCCACCCGAACAGGCCCTGCACTGGATCCCGACCCCGTATTGACGACCCGAAACCGAACCGCAGTCGAGTAGTCACGACACCGCCCGAGCCCGAGGCAGGAGAGTTGTATGGCCATCGCACGCCCGCCGTCGTCACCGGAGAGTCGGGAGGACGACGCCCCCGCACCGGCCTGGCACGTCCAGGACGTCGAATCCGTCGTGTCGGCGCTCGAGTCCGACAGCACCGGTGGGCTGTCGTCGGCCGCGATCGACGACCGACGGACGCGGTTCGGCGACAACGTGATCGCCGCGGAACCGGCCCCGTCGGTGGCTGCACTGGTGCTGCTGCAGCTCAAGGATCCGATGAACCTGATGCTGATCGCCGTGGTGATCGTCAGCCTGGTGATCGCGGAGGTCTCGACCGCGCTGGTGGTCGCCGCCCTGGTGGTGCTCAACCTGGTGCTGGGCACTCGGCAGGAGCTGAAGGCCCGGGCCAGCGTGGACGCCCTGGCGCGGATTCAGGTTCCGCAGGCCCGCGTGATCCGGGGTGGAGTCCTGGTGGAAGTTCCCGCGGCGCAACTCGTTCCCGGGGACATCGTGCAGCTCGAAGCCGGCGACCTGGTGCCGGCCGACGGACGTCTGGTGCGGGCCGCCACGCTGGAGACGCAGGAGGCCGCGCTGACCGGCGAGAGCGCGCCGATCCCGAAGGACCCCGCCGCGCTCACCGATGTCGAGCTGGCCCTGGGTGACCGCAGCAACATGCTCTTCCAGAACACCTCGGTCACCCGCGGCACGGCGACGATGGTCGTCACCGAGACCGGGATGCGGACGCAGATGGGACAGATCGCGTCGATGCTGTCGGCGATCGCCCCACAGCGGTCACCCCTGCAGCGCGAGCTGGATTCACTCACCAAGATCCTGGGCGTGATCGCCTGGACCGCCGTGGCGATCATCGTGGTGATCGGGCTGGTGCGCGGACAAGACCTGGCGACGGTGATGCTGCTCGGTATCTCGATGGGCATCTCGGCGATACCCTCCGGTCTGCCCACTTTCGTCCAGGCGATGCTCGCATTCGGGGCCCGGCAGCTCGCGGATGCCAAGGCGGTCGTCAAGAACCTCACCGACGTGGAGACGCTCGGCGCGACGAGTCTGATCAACTCGGACAAGACCGGGACACTCACCATGAACCAGATGATGGTGCGCTCGTTGTACTTCCACGGTCAGTGGTTCGCCGTCGACGGTGAGGGCTACGGCAAGACCGGGAGCATCACCCAGGCGGCGGGCGAGCCGGTTCCCGACTTCACCATGCTCGCGTACGGACTGTGCCTCGACAGCGACGCCACCGTGTCGGACGCCGGCGCCGTCATCGGCGATCCGACCGAGGCGGCGCTGATCGTGCTGGCAGCCAAGATGGGGGTCGACGCGCCGCTCACCCGCCAGACCTATCCCCGTCTCGCCGAGGTTCCATTCGACTCGGCCTACAAGTTCATGGCGACGTTCCACCGGCTGCCGGTGGACGGCACCGTCCGTCTCGTCGAGATGGTCAAGGGCGGTCCGGATGTCGTGCTGAACCGCTGCCGCTGGGCGTTCCGCCCCGGACGGGAGAGGGTGGAGCTGGCGGAGGTCCGGGCCGAGATCGAGGCGGCCAACGAGCAGATGTCGGCCGAGGGCCTACGTGTGCTGGCCTTCGCCGCGCGCGTGCTCGACGGCCGGGAGGACGAGGTGACCGCCGACCCGATGGCGTTCGTGGACGATCTCGTCTTCGTCGGGATGGTCGGGATCATCGACCCGTTGCGTGCCGAGGCCGTCGACGCCGTCCGCACGGCGCACGCCGCGGGGATCGATGTGCGGATGATCACGGGGGACCACACGGGAACCGCGTCGGCGATCGGTGCGCAGCTGGGACTCGGTCCCGGGGCCATCAGCGGTACCGAACTCGCCGCGATGTCCGACGAGGAACTCGCCGAGGCGCTTCCGCGGTTGCATGTGTTCGGGCGTGTCACGCCGTCGGACAAACTCCGGCTCGCCGACGTGATGCAGCGCCAGGGCGCGGTCGTCGCGATGACCGGCGACGCGGTCAACGACGCGGCCGCGCTGAAGAAGGCCGACATCGGGGTGGCGATGGGCTCGGGCAGCGAGGTCACCAAGCAGGCCGGCAAGCTGATCCTCACCGACGACAACTTCGGGACGTTGATCACCGCGATCCGGTTGGGGCGCAGCGTCTACGACAAGATCGTCGCCTACATCCGCTACCAGATGTCCAAGCTGTTCTCACTGGTGCTCCTGTTCCTGGTCGCGAGCATCTTCGACATCAACGAGGGCGTCGCGCTGGCGCCGCTGATGGTGGTCTTCCAGCACTTTTTCATCACCCTGTTCCCGGTGATCGTGATCATGCAGGACCCGCCGGCACCGGATCTGATGGCCAAACCACCACGGGACCCGAAACAGCCGATCACGAATCGCGCGTCGTTCGTGCAGTGGTTCGCCTACGGGGTCCTGCAGTTCGCGGTGACCTTCGTCGCGATGATGGTGGCGCCCGGTCCGATGAGCCCGACCGAACCGAACGTCCCGATGACCATGGGCTTCGTGGTGCTGTCCCTGGGTTCGGTGTTCGCCGGGTTGGTGATGCGGCGCGATCCGGAGTCGGGCCTCACACCGCCGATCGTCAACGCCGTGAAGATCCTGTCGATCCCGATCATCGTCACCGTGCTCGCGGTGGAGCTCGGATTTCTGCAAGACCTGCTGCAGACGACCTCGCTGACCGGCGGCCAGTGGCTCGCCTGCATCGGATGGTCGCTGATCATCCCCGTCGTGGTGGAGGCGGAGAAGTGGGTGCGACGTCGCCGGAGTCCGGCGGTGTCCGCGATCTCGGCCGTGGAAGCGGTGGCACCCCGGCGAGCTCTTCGCTGACCGAACGGGCGGCTACGAGGCCCGGTGTGGGTTCCACGCCAGGTACCACAACTGCAGCCAGTCCAGTTGTGGTGGCGCGACCCGGGTCTCGGGCCGGTGCCGGGGGACCCGTACGCGGAGCGCCCCGGGCGTGATGGTGCACCGCACCGGCGTCGTGAGCTGCAACGATTCACCGTCGACCCCGACCGGGATGACCTCGGCGTCGGCGTCGACGGTCACCTCGGTGGCGATGCGCTGGACGAGTCCGCGGTCGTGGGTGCGCCGCAGGAGGCCGACGGCCTGCCGGGTGTCGGACACCGAGACGGTGACGACCCCGAGCCGTCCCTCGTCGATGCGGGTGCGGCGACCGAGCCCGGCCACGTCGTTGGTGGCATAGGGGCCGTTGCTGACGAGGACGGCCTGGGGATCGGCGACGGTCTCGCTGCCGATGACGGCCCGCAGACCCGACCTCGTCCCTCTGCCCAGGAGGTCGGGAAGCATGCGTAACACCGTGCGTGTCTTGTCATCTCGATACTGCGAACTCTGGACCACCTCGGCGTAGATGCCGAACGACGCGTTGTTGACGAACGGCCGACCGTTGATGTGACAGAGGTCGACATGGAACTCGACGCCGTCGCGCAGCGCGTCGAGACACCGGGCGGGGTCCTGACGGTCGAGCCCGAGATCGAGAGCGAAATGGTTTCGGGTGCCGGCACTGATGACCAGGAAGGGTACGCCCGCCTCGGCCGCGACTCCGGCGACGAGGGCCTGGGTGCCGTCACCTCCCGCGACACCGAGCAGGTCGGCCCCGCGCGCCACCGCGTCCCGTGCCAATTGCTCCACGTCGATCTCCACCGGCCCGTCCAGCAATACGACTTCGGCGCCGAGGGATTCGGCCTTGCGCTGCAGATCGAATCGGACGACCTTCCCGCCACCCGAACGCGGGTTCATGATGATGAACGGGCGGTGGACGTCCGGCGCCGGGTGTTCGGGCATCAGGGAGTCGATGCGCGACGGCCGCAGCGCGCGCCGACCGCATCCGACCGCGGCGGCCGCCAGCAGCGCGGCGGCGATCACGACCCAGAGCTGTCGCTCGCGAAGGAGGAACACCACGAGAACCGCCACCGGCAGGACCGCGAGAGCGGCCGAGAGGATGCGGAGGACACCACGGCTGATGAGGAACCAGTACACCGCGGCGACGATGACGACGGCACAGACACCACAGATCGCCAGGAGGCCCAGCAGGCGGAGGAGGCCGGCGGCGGCCACCGGCAGCAGGATCGCGGCGACGGCCAGCGCCATGGCCGCGCGCGCCCACCATCTGCGTGTCGTGGGCGGCGCGACCTCGGCGGCGACCGACGCCTGACTCATACCGTCTCGACGGCCGGCGTCGCCGCGCCGGGCGTCTCCTGATCCGGTGGATCGGACTCCTCGTTCCGATCCTTGGCGGCCCAGTCCTTCGCCGGCCTGATCACGAGTTCGAGGATCAGGAGTGCGAGGAGTCCGAAGACGGCGATGAGGAGGACCACCAGACCGGTCGGATAGCTCCAGAAGACGAGCAGCAGCGCCGCGATGCCGATGATCGCGCTGCGCAACGCGATTCGCGCGCGGAACAGGCTCTCCTCGAAGGCATTCGGCGGCCGCGAGCGTCGTATCCGCTGCACCGAGTCGAGTCCGTGGCCGAATCCGCGCCGGACGGCCGTGGCCGAGGCGGACCCGCCCAGCAGGTAGGCCCCGACGGCGACCACGAGCCCGAGGACCGCCACGGCACGCAGCGCCAACCGCAGCGGATCGAGCACCGTGTCGATGGTGGCGGCCGCGGCATCCGGGGCGAGGATGTCGGGCGGCATCGCGTCGAGATAGAGCGCTCGGCCGATCAGCAACGCGATGGCGAGGACGAGCATGGCGAGGACGAGTGACAGTCCGGCGAGCGAGAGGGCCCGCAGACGCCGACCGCGGGGTGCAACGGCCACGGCGGCGAAGGCGAGCGCGATCGTCAGCCAGGGCAGGACGTCGGCGGCGGTGTCGAGTGCCGAGACGGCACGCTGGGCGCGGACCAGTTCGGGTGAGCGGAACAGGACGAACTGCTTGTCGACGGCGGGGATCTTCTCGGCGAAGGTGAAGCCGCGGTCGAGGAGGCGTGCCTTGACGCTGTCGATCACGGTGCCGAGCGAGATGCTGACGGTGCCGGAGTCGTCCACGGTCACCGACGACGGTCCGACGTCACCGGTCACGACCGCGACAAGGGCGGTGTGCGCGGCCCGATTCGCCTGCAGCCACAGGGATTCGAACTGATCGCTGGCGACGAACGACGACACGGTCTGTTGCACGAAGCCGCGGGCCTGGCCGGCCAGGACGGGAGCGAGGCCCTCGACCGCCCGGTCGACGCGTGGTGCGTTCTCGGTGGCCGGAACCGCGTCGGTCAGGGTCGTCAGCGCCGCCGCGGTGAGTCCCTCGACGTCGATGCGACTGAAGATCTCATCGGTGATCGTGTTCGAGATCTCGGCTTGCACTGCGGGATCCGAGGCGAGCGGAGCGACGGTGCTGACGTAGCGGTCGGTGTCGAGGATCTCGCCGCGGACGAACCGCGATGTCACCGAGGTGATGGCGAGTACGGCGACGAGGATGCACAGGACCGCGACGGCGAACCAGCGCCACCGGTTCCGCCGGGTCGGGTCGGGGGTCTTGGTGGCCGGCCCGGTGCCGGCCGCGTCGCGCAGGCGCGCGACCTCGGCTCGTAGTCGTTCGAGTTCGGCGCGCTCGGAGTCGGTGATGCCGACGCTCGGCTCCGCGCTCTGTCCGTTGGTGTCCGTGGTCATCTCGACGCCGCCCTTCCGGCCGCTGATCGTCTGGGGTTCCGGTGCTGACAGAACGCGCTCCACCGCCGAGGGGTGCCTCGACGGTGGAGCGTGGGTCGCGATCTAGCGGTATTCGGCCTTCGGCTGCCAGGTCGAGACGGCCCAGATGACCACGATGTCGAGAGCGATGATGAGGATCGACCACCAGGGGTAGTAGGGCAACCACAGGAAGTTGGCGATGATCGACAGACCGGCGATCACGATCGCGGTGAACCGTGCCCAGGTCGCGCCGGTGACGAGTGCGATGCCGACGCCGGCCATCACGACCCCGAGGGCGATGTGAATCCAGCCCCATGTGGTGAAGTCGAGCTTGTAGACATACTCGACGCCGCGGACGAAGACCTCGTCCTCGGCGACCGCGGCGATGCCCTGGAAGAGTTGGATGACACCGAGGACGATGAGGATGATCGCGGCGCCGATGGAGGTCCCCGCGGCGATGTTCTGTGAGGTGGACGGACGGTTGTTCTCGTGGGTGGGTGCGGTGTGAGTCATGACGACGCCCTTCTCTGGACAACCTTGACTGTGGACTACACGTACAGGGGGAGTGTCCTCCGAGTCATGCCGCCCCGCAACCGTTTCGGCGAGAGCGGGCCCAGAATTGTGACCATGGGCCGGAACTCGATGCCGTTGCCGCGCAACCGATGCGCATTGCTAACGAAAAAGGGTCAGGTCTCTTGCCGAGCGAGTCGCCAGATGCGGTCGCGTGACATCGGCGTCTCGACGGGCCGGCTCCCGAGTGCGCGACGGATGGCGTTCGCGAGCGCCGGCGCGACCGGGTTGTACGGTGACTCGCTCATCGATTTGGCGCCGAACGGGCCGAGTTCGTCGCTGGTCTCGGCGAAGTAGACCTCCGTGACGGGGATGTCGGCCATCTGCGGGACGCGGTACACCCGGAAGACGTTCGTGATCGGCCGTCCGGCCTCGTCGATCATGATCTCCTCGTAGAGCGCGGTGCCGATGCCTTGCGCGACACCACCTTCCACCTGGCCGCGACATTGCTCGGGGTTCATCACGGTGCCCGCGTCGGCCGCGTGCACCGATTGCAGGATGCGGACGGTGCCGGTCTCGGTGTCGACCGCGACGCGGAAGGCCTGCACGTTGAACGCGATGGAGCGCATCTCCCCGCGTTCGGCGCCCGCGGCGACGGCGCGCGGTCCCGCGGGGTGGTCGACCCGGTTCGACGGATCGACAGCGCCGATGAGATCGCCGAACCCGACGATCCGGCCGTCGACGAGCGCGCCCGCCGCGCCGAGGCCGACCTGTGCCGGGTCCGTTCCGGTGAGCCGCGCCGCGGCGTCGACAAGGGCGTCACGCAACGCGAGACATGCTGAGTGCAGCGCCTTCCCGGCCACGGTCGTGCCCGCCGAGGCGAACGCCCCGGTGTCGTGCACGACGGCATCGGTGTCCCCGTGCCACAGCGAGACCCGGTCCAGTCCGGTCGACAGCGCGGTGGCGACGATCTGGGCGTGGACCGTGGTCGTGCCGTTGCCGAACTCGGCGGTGCCCACGCCCACGTGGTAGGTGCCGGCGGCGTCGACCGCAACGGTGACGTCGGCGAAGTGCCCGCGCGGGGCCATGGTGGCGATCGCGGCGATGGCCATGCCCTCGCCGACGCGCCAGCGGTCTTCCGACGGTGCTTCGACCCCGTTGCCGGCGTGCAATGCATGCTCGGCCAGATCGAGACACTGGTCGAGTCCGTAGCTGCCGTAGACCAGGTCGACCTCGGGTTCGGCGCGCGCGATGAGGAGGGGATCGCCGTCGGCGACGGCGTTGCGGCGTCGGAACTCGAACGGGTCGATGCCGAGTTCGATCGCGAGTTCGTCCATGGCGCTCTCCACGGCGAAGACCACCTGGCCGAGGCCGTAACCCCGGAACGCGCCGGACGGCGGGTTGTTGGTGTAGACGACCTCCGCGTCGAGGCGCTTCACCGGGCAGTTGTACACCGACACCGATTCCGCGCACGCGTGGAACATCACGCCGATCGCGTGGTTGCCGTAGGCGCCGGTGTCCGACAACAGGTTCACGCGCAGGCCGGTGAGCCTGCCGTCCGCGTCGGCTCCGACGTCGACGGTGACCCGCATCGGGTGCCGGTATGTGGTCCGGGTCAGTTCGTCGGTGCGGGTCATCTCGTAGGCGCAGGGTTTGCCGGTGCGGAGCACGGCCAGGGCGACGAGGTCCTCGGTCAGCATCTCCTGCTTGCCGCCGAATCCACCGCCCACCCGGGCACTGAAGACCCGGATACGCTCCGGCGGCAGATCGAAGAGGAGCGCGAGCTCGTTGCGGACCAGGAACGGGACCTGGGTGCTGGTCCGGATGACGAGGCGCCCGTGTTCGTCGAACCACCCGATCGACCCGTGGGTCTCCAACTGGGCGTGGGAGACCCGCCCACTGGACCAGGTGCCGTGCACCGTCGCCGACGATGCGGCGAGTGCGGCGTCGACGTCACCGCCGAACCCCTCGTGAAAGCTGGCGATGACGTTCCGATGGGCCTCGGCGACCCGGTCGGCGGGAGTGCGATCGGGATGCAGCAGTGGGGCTCCGGGGCTTCTGGCCTCTTCCGGGTCGAAGACCGCGGGGAGCACTTCGTAGGTGACGTCGATGAGCGCCAGGGCCTGGTCGGCGACCGCTGGGGACGACGCGACCACCGCGGCGACCCGCTGACCGACGAATCGCACCACCGGGTCGAAGACGAGTGTGTCGTCGGGATCCTCGAGGCGGCTCTCGTGGCGTCCCGTGGAAAATCGCGGAGTGGAGACGTTTTCGTGGGTGAGGATCAGCTCGACGCCGGGTAGCGCGGCGGCGTCGGTGGTGTCGATGGCGGTGATCCGTGCGTGTGCGTGCGGCGAACCGAGTACGTGGATGTGCAATGTCCCGGGCGTGGGTACGTCGAAGGTGTACGGCTCGGTTCCGGTCACCACGCGCCGGGCGGCGAGCGGAGCGACCGACTCGCCCACGAGTGGCCGTTGCGCGGGCTCCGCGGGCGCAGCGGGGGACGTGGTGCCCGTGGCGGCCGCGGTGATCGCGTCCCGGATGGAGCGGTAACCGGTGCAGCGGCAGAGGTTTCCCTTCATCCGCCGCGGCAGGTCGGGGAGATGCTCGGCGGTGACGGTGGAGGCGGTCACGATCATTCCCGCGGTGCAGAAACCGCACTGGAATCCGAAGTTGTCGACGAAGGACTGCTGGACGGGGTGCAGGTCGTCGGGGGTGCCGAGCCCGGCCACCGTCGTCACCGACTTCCCGGCGGCGCGGTGAGCGGGATAGATGCAGGAGTGCACGGGTTCTCCGTCGACGAGCACCGAGCACGCCCCGCAGTCGCCGGCGTCGCAGCCCTTCTTGACCTCGTAGTGCGCGTGTTCGCGGAGCAGCATCCGAAGGCACTGTCCCGCAGCGGGTTCAGCGTCGAGCGACTCTCCGTTGACCTCGAATCTCATGCGTCGGCTCCGAATCCCATGTCCTTGATCCCGTTCGTCGCCGACGACAACTCCGTGCGGATCTCCTCGCCCAGCACCGCCGAGACGCCGCGGCGCCAGTCGGCCGAACCCAGCGCGTCGGTGTAATAGCCACTGGTCGCGACGATGTCGTCGTGCAGCGCGTCGCGGGTCGGTAACCCGTTGTAGCGCAGCACGGTCGGCCATTCGGTGGCCGCGGTGATCCCGAAGGTGGCGGCGCCGTCGTCGTCGACCCGGCCGGTCACCACGGCCCCCGAGCGACCGAGCTCGGCGAGGGCGATCTTGCGCACGGAGGTGCGGGCGTGTAACGCGTGGGCGGGGAAGTCGATGGCGCGCAGCACTTCTCCCGGTGCGAGGAGGTTGATGCCGTTGCCGATGACCAGCTCGGCGACGGGTAGGTCGCGGTCGGTGCCATCGGGACTCCACACGTGGGCGGTCGCGTCGAGCCCGACCGCCAGCGAGACCATCGACGCCGCGGCGTACGACCGGCAGATGTTGCCGCCGACGGTCGCCATGTTCCAGATCTTGAACGACGCCAGCAGTGCGTTCGCGCACTGCGCGAACATCGGGTGGGCCACGAAGCCGGGGCGCGGGGGGAGTGCGACGAGTTCGGCGATTGTGCAGGTGGCCGCGATCCGGAGACCACCTCCCGGGAGGTCTTCGACAGGTGCCCAACCCATCTCGCTCAGGTCGACGAGTCCCGTGGTCGCCGGCTGCGGCTCGGAGAACACCCAGGTGCCCCCGGCGACGATCTGTTCGCCGGGGGCGGGGAACGCCTCATCCCGCGTGCGCGCGAACCGGTAGTGGGAGACGGCGGTGAGGTCCATCAGCGTGCCTTGTCGAGGAGGCGGGATGCGGCGGTGGGTGGCTCCCACCGTACGAGGCCGATGCGCCCGTCGGAGCGGATCGCGGAGATCGACGTCGAGAGAAGCACGGCGTCACGCTACGTGCATCCGGTACGGTCCGCATCTCGTGGGCCGGCGACCCGGCCCGCAGGTGACCGGGTCGTCAGACCGGGGTCTCGGTGCTGCGGCCGTGCGCGGGAATCGCGAAGGCGACCACGGCGGCGATCGCACTCATGACGAGGGCGATGGCCGACGCCCACAGGTAGCCCTCGGCGGTCGGCACCTCGATCGCGGTGCCGTCGGCGACGGGAACCGAGATCATCGACCACGTCAGCAGCATGCCGACCGCGGCGGCGGCCGTCGAGGTGCCGATGATCCGCATGAGGGCGTTGACGCCGTTGGACTCGCCGGTCTGCTCAACGCTCACCGATTGCATGATGAGCGCCGGCATCGCGGAGTAGGCGATGCCGAGGCCGGCGCCGATGCAGCAGGCGATGACCATCATGTGGATCCAGGTGAGGTCCCACGGGCCGGCGATCCCGACGATGAAGATCACGTAGCCGATGCCGATGACGACCGCGCCCAGGGCGAGGGAGATGCGGGCGCCGAAGACGGCGTTGATGCGACCGCTGATGTGCGAGAACACGAACATGACCAGGCCGCTGGGCGCGAGGATGAGACTCGCGTGCACCATGTCGTACCCGAAGCCGTCCGGGCTGTTCGTCGGGGCCATCAGCAACTGGATCGGGATGAGTTGCATCGCGTAGAAGGCGAAACCGGTCGCGATCGAGGCCAGATTCGTCAACAGCAGCGGGCGCTTGCCCAGGATGCGGAGATCGATCAACGGACTGTCGCGACGGAGTTCGACGAGGACCCACACGCCCAGCGACACGAGGAAGCCGGCGAACAGGCCGAGCGTCAACGGAGCGGACCATCCCCACTCGGCGCCCTTGGACAACGGCAGCAGCAGACAGACGAGGAGCACCGTCAGTCCGAGGGCGCCGAGCGCGTCGAACCGGCCGCCGGAGGGCTTGGCGGTGGAGCGGACCGTGAGGGCCACGCCGACACCGGCCAGCGTCGCGGCACCCGCACACGACCAGAACAGGGCGTGCCAGCTCACGTGTTGGGCGATGAGGGCGGCGACCGGGAGCCCGAGCGCGCCGCCGATGCCGAGTGAGGCGCTCATCGTTCCCACCGACGAGCCGAGGTGGCGGGGCGGGACGATGTCGCGCATGACGCTGATGCCGAGCGCGACGATGCCGAAACCCAGCCCCTGGAGACCGCGGCCGATGATGAACAGCGGGAGCGACGTCGCGACCGCGCAGGCCACGGAACCCGCTGCGACGAAGCCGAGACTGACCAGGATGGCGAGGCGTTTGCCGTACATGTCGCCGATCCGCCCGCCGATGGGCGTGGCGACCGCGCCGAGCAGCAGCGTGATCGTGATCGCCCATGTGGTGTCGGAGGCATCGGCGTGCAGCAGCGCGGGGAGCTGAGGGATGAGCGGCACGATGATCGTCTGCATCAACGCGACGACGATGCCGGCGAGGCAGAGCACGGCCACCGCGAGCCGCGGGTGGGGCTTCTCGGCGGTGGGATCGGGGGGCGGGAGGTCCGGAGCGCGGTCCGTCGTTCCGTCGGCGTCGGTGCGGCTGGTCACGCCGTCATCCCGCTGGTTCCGCTGATCGATTGTGCACACCTCCGCCCGACCAAGATATCCGGCGGGTCGCGGGTGCAGACGTTCGCACCCGGCGGGAAGCCCCGGCGTCCGGGCTACGCGAGGTCGGCGAGGCCGACGGGACGGGGCCAGCGCGGGGTGAGTCCGTCGCCTGACGAGACGCCGCGGATGCGGCGCACCACCCAGGGGCCGAGAAAGGTGCGGGCCCACTCCGCGTTCTGTCGCCGCTGCTCCCGGCGGGTGGCGACCGCGGCGGCCAGCGTCTCGGGCGTGATGTGGTGGTCGACGCCGAGCAGGTCGAGGACCCGGCCGGCCATCTCTGCGTGACCCAGCGGCGACATGTGCAGGCGATCGGCGTCCCACATGCGGTAGTCGTCGTAACCGGCCATCCGCCAGAAGTCGCAGATCAGTGCACCGTGCTTCTCGGCGACCGCCCGGACGAGCTCGTTGTAGATGGCGACCCGTCCACGCAGCATCCGGAACACCGGAGCCCATCCGGTGTCGTAGGCGGTGAAGACGACGACGGTGGCGCCCGTCGCGGTCAGGTCGCGCAGGGCCGCGTCGTACCGCGCGATCATCGCGTCGAGGTCGAGGGACGGGCGCATGAGATCGTTGCCGCCGGCGTAGATGGTGACCAGGTCGGGCTCCAGGGCGATCGCCGGGCCGATCTGCTGGGCGAGCACCTCGTCGAGCAACCGGCCGCGGATGGCCAGGTTCGCATAGCCGAAGTCCGCCCCGCCCTCGGCGGACGCCGCGGCGGCGAGTTGTTCGGCGACACGGTCGGCCCACCCGCGTACCCCGTTGGGTCGGGCCGGGTCCGGATCGCCGACTCCCTCGGTGAACGAGTCGCCCAAGGCGACGTAACGGGTGAAGCCCACGGCAACGCCTTCCGGTCGGATCGGAGTGGTTCCGACGACGCTAATCCCGTGCGCCGTCGGCCGACAAAGCGAGCCCGTGACAGAGCGATCGGTCGGCATTCCGACGGAGCGACCGATCGGCATTCGCGAATTTCCGACGCTGCGGATCTCTCATTGTCGAATCCTGCTGGAGAGTATTTCTCAACACTGCGGCAATGAGTGCCACGTACATTGCGCGGCAATTGTTTTCGATCACCTTTCCCGAGGCGTCACAGTGCCGTGCCGCCGCCTTTCCGACGCGGTGGACGGCGTCGGGGAGCACGGTTTCCGAGGGGGTCGAAGGCGGTGTGAGGGGGTGGCCGAACGGCCGGTCTCGGTGAGTAGGATCACGACGTGAACTGCCCGTGGAAACGGGTCGGCGTCGTCGGGACATTCGCGTCGATCCGTGCCCGCCGGGAGTTTGTTCGCGCGATCTCCACCGCGATTGTGCGAGTCGCTGAGCACGCGCCGGACCGGCGCAGGCGTGAGAGAAAGAGAACACCACGATGTTCGACAAGGTTCTGGTCGCCAACCGCGGCGAGATCGCCATCCGCGCATTCCGCGCCGCCTACGAACTGGGCGCGCGCACGGTCGCGATCTTCCCGTACGAGGATCGCAACTCGGTGCACCGGCTGAAGGCCGACGAATCCTACCAGATCGGGGTGCCGGGACATCCGGTGCGGGCCTACCTGTCGGTCGACGAGGTCGTCGGCGCGGCGGTCCGGTGTGGCGCCGATGCTATCTACCCCGGTTACGGATTCCTGTCGGAGAACCAGGGTCTCGCCGCCGCGTGCGCGGAGGCGGGCATCACCTTCGTGGGCCCGAGCGCCGACATCCTGGAGATGACCGGCAACAAGGCGACCGCGGTGGCCGCGGCGAAGGCGGCGGGGATCCCCGTGCTCGCGAGCTCGGAGCCGTCGTCGGATCTCGACGAGTTGCTCGCCGCGGCGGAGGACATGCAGTTCCCGGTCTTCGTCAAGGCGGTCGCGGGTGGCGGCGGGCGGGGGATGCGCCGCGTCGACGAGCGTGCCGACCTCGCCGAGGCCATCGCGGCCGCGTCGCGCGAGGCCGAGGCCGCGTTCGGCGACGCGACGGTGTTCCTGGAGCAGGCCGTGGTCAACCCGCGGCACATCGAGGTGCAGATCCTCGCCGACACCTACGGCAACGTCATCCACCTCTACGAGCGCGACTGCAGCCTGCAGCGCCGCCATCAGAAGGTGATCGAGCTCGCGCCCGCACCGAACCTCTCCGACGAGTTGCGCGAGCAGATCTGCTCGGACGCAGTGGCTTTCGCGCGATCGATCGGCTACTCGTGCGCGGGCACGGTGGAGTTCCTGCTCGACGAACAGGGTCGCCATGTGTTCATCGAGATGAACCCGCGTATCCAGGTCGAGCACACGGTGACCGAGGAGATCACCGATGTGGACCTCGTCAGCGCGCAGCTGCGCATCGCATCGGGGGAGTCGCTGGCGGATCTCGGACTGACCCAGGACACGATCCGCATCCGCGGTGCCGCGCTGCAGTGCCGGATCACCACCGAGGACCCCGCCAACGGCTTCCGGCCCGATGTCGGGCGCATCACCGCCTACCGCAGCCCCGGCGGTGCCGGCGTCCGGCTCGACGGCGGTGCGAACCTCGGCGCCGAGGTGAGTGGCCACTTCGACTCGATGCTCGTCAAACTGACTTGTCGCGGACGGGATTTCCCGACCGCGGTGCGGCGTGCGCGCCGCGCCGTGGCCGAGTTCCGAATCCGTGGCGTCGCGACCAACATCCCGTTCCTGCAGGCGGTGCTCGACGATCCGGATTTCCGCGCCGGGCGCGTCACGACGTCGTTCATCGACGAGCGTCCCGGTCTGCTGACCTCGCGTTCGTCAGCCGACCGCGGTACCAAGATCCTGTCGTACCTGGCCGACGTCACCGTGAACAAGCCGCACGGTGAGCGGCCCACCACGGTGTACCCGCGCGACAAGCTGCCCACCGTCGAGCGTTCGGTGCTCGCCTCGCCGCCGAACGGCTCGCGGCAGCGTCTGCTGGAGCTCGGACCCGAGGGGTTCGCGCGCGACCTGCGCGAGAACCCGCGGCTGGGCATCACCGACACGACGTTCCGCGATGCGCACCAATCGCTGCTCGCGACTCGCGTGCGCACCAACGGGCTGCTCAACGTGGCGCCGTACGTGGCCGCGCTGACCCCCGAACTGCTGTCCGTCGAGTGCTGGGGCGGGGCGACCTACGATGTGGCGCTTCGCTTCCTGAAAGAAGACCCGTGGGATCGGCTGGCGCAGTTGCGGGAGGCGATCCCCAACATCTGTCTGCAGATGCTGTTGCGCGGCGCCAACACGGTCGGCTACACCCCGTATCCGACGAAGGTGACGACCGCGTTCGTGTCCGAGGCGACCGACGTCGGCATCGACATCTTCCGTATCTTCGACGCCCTCAACAACATCGACGCGATGCGACCCGCGATCGACGCGGTCCGCGAGACCGGCACGGCGGTGGCCGAGGTGGCGATGAGCTACACCGGCGATCTGTCCGACCCGGGCGAGGACCTCTACACGCTCGACTACTACCTGCGCCTGGCCGAACAGATCGTGGAGGCGGGCGCGCACGTCCTGGCGATCAAGGACATGGCGGGTCTGCTGCGCGCTCCCGCGGCGACCACCCTGGTGTCAGCGCTGCGGCGTGAGTTCGATCTGCCGATCCGCGTGCACACCCACGACACCCCGGGCGGACAGCTGGCGACCTACATGGCCGCGTGGCAGGCGGGGGCCGACGCGGTCGACGGCGCCAGTGCCGCGCTGGCGGGCACCACGAGCCAGCCGCCGCTGTCGGCGATCGTCGCCGCGACCGCCCACACCGAGCGGGACAGCGGCATCGACCTCGCGCGGGTGTGCGACCTCGAGCCGTACTGGGAGGCGCTGCGAAAGGTCTACTCGCCGTTCGAGTCCGGTCTCCCGGCGCCGACCGGGCGGGTCTACTCCCACGAGATCCCGGGCGGGCAGCTGTCGAACCTGCGGCAGCAGGCAATCTCCCTCGGGCTGGGCAACCGGTTCGAGGCAGTCGAGCAGGCGTACGCCGCCGCTGATTCGATGCTCGGCCGACTGGTCAAGGTGACCCCGTCGTCGAAGGTCGTCGGCGACCTCGCGCTCGCGCTGGTCGGCCGCGGCATCACCGCCTCGGACTTCGCGGCCGACCCGGCCTCCTACGACATCCCGGACTCGGTGATCGGCTTCCTGCGCGGCGAGCTGGGCGACCCACCCGGTGGCTGGCCCGAACCGCTGCGCACCCTCGCGCTGCAGGGCCGCGCGCCGGCCCCCGAGGTCACCCCACTGTCCGCCGACGACGAGGCCATCCTCGACAAGCCGGGTCGTGACCGTCAGGTCCGGCTCAACCACCTGCTCTTCCCCGGTCCGGCAAAGGAATTCGAGGAGCACTACGAGGCCTACGGTGACACGTCGAGGCTCTCGGCCAACCAGTTCTTCTACGGACTGCGCTACGGCGAGGAACACCGCGTCGAACTCGAACCCGGTGTCGATCTGCTCATCGGGCTGGAGGCGGTCAGCGAACCGGACGAGCAGGGCATGCGGACCGTCATGTGCGTCCTGAACGGTCAGCTGCGTCCGATCGCGGTGCGCGACCACTCCGTCGACTCGGCTGTCGCGTCGGCGGAGAAGGCGGACCGCTCCAACCCGCACCACATCGGTGCCCCGTTCGCGGGCGTCGTGTCGCTGTCGGTCGACGTCGGCGACGAGGTCGCCGCAGGCGCGACGATCGGCACCATCGAGGCGATGAAGATGGAGGCGGCGATCACCGCCCCGGTCGCGGGCACCGTGACCCGACTCGCCATCGGACAGGTGACGCAGGTCGCGCCGGGGGATCTGCTGATCGAGATCCGCTGAGCAGATCGGCGGCGGGGCACCTCGCCCCGCCGCCGGTTCAGCTACCCCGGTACGTCGAGTAGGCGAAGGGGCTCAACAGGATCGGTACGTGGTGATGTCGCCCGGGGTCGTCGATCTCGAAACAGATGTCGATCTCGGGATAGAAACCCTTGATGTCGTTGTCGGCGAACCAGTTCCCGGTGTCGAAGACGAGGTGGTAGATCCCGGGGACGAGCGCCTCGGTGTTGACTGAGGTGATGCGACCGTCGGAATCGGTGCTGCCGCTGGACAATTCGGTCCCCGACGCATCCTGGAGGGACACCTCGAGGCCGACGGCGGGTGAACCCGACACCGCGTCGAGGACGTGCGTGGACAGACCGGTCATCTCGAAATCCCTTCGTCGGCGGCGTGCTCGGTCGACAGCATACGGAGCAGGCGGGCGCGGTTGATCTTCGCCAGTTCCGCACGCAGTACCCGGCGTTCGGTGGAGGCGTCGTTGGTCATCCGCGTCCGGAGGATGGCGAGCAGCTCGTCGGCGGGCCGCCCGTTCGCGAAGACCAGGTAGACGTGCCCGAACCGCGCCTCGTAGGCGACATTGGCGTCTCTCAGCTCCGCGAGCACCGAGGCCGACGAGCCCGCCACCCCGGACTGTTCGCGCGCCGACGAGGCGTTGTCGGGCCGGTCACCGATCCGCGGATGCCCGGCGAGCGCCTCGTCGAGGCCGTCCTCGCTGATCTCGGCCAGTGCTCGATCGGCGGCATCGAGCACAGCGGGTACATCGCCGAAGGGCCGCGCGAGCATCATGCGCTCGACCCAGGCCGTCGATGCGCAACAGCTGCGCAGCGCTGCACGGGCTTCGTCGTCGTCCGTCTCGTTGAGCCGCATGATGACCAGCCTAGGAGGCGTGGGCGCAGACGGCGCGTGGAAGATGGGGCGATGGACGACGTCACCGGGGCAGCGCCCCCGGACGACCCCGCGGGACGGGTGCTCGGTGTGGTACTCGCCGCCGGAGCCGGGACCAGGTACGGGATGCCGAAGATCCTCGCGCACGACGGCCGGTGGCTCGAGCGGGCGGTCGCGGCGTTGCGCGACGGCGGTTGCTCCGAGGTGACGGTCGCCATGGGCGCCGCGGTCGTCGAACCACCGGCCGGTGCCGAGACGCTGATTGTCGAGGACTGGGCCGACGGCGTCGGCGCCACGGTGGCGGCGGCCCTGCGGTGGGCGATGGGACGACCGGACGCGGCGGGGCTGACCGTGCACGTGGTCGACACCCCGGCCACGGGAGCCGACGTCGTCGCCCGCGTCCTGGGCGCGGCATCGGGTGACCGCGCCCTTCTCGCGCGAGCGGTCTTCGACGGCAGTCCGGGGCACCCGGTGTACATCGGTGCCGACCATTTCGGACCGGCTCTGCGTGTGGTCGATGGTGACGTGGGTGCTCAGGTGTATCTCCGGTCCCGGGCGGTGACCCGCGTCGAGTGCGGAGATCTGGCGTCCGGCGTGGACATCGACAAGCGGCCCTGACCTGGGTTCAGCGTGCCCATTTCGAGACCTTCTCGTCGCCGTTCCGGTGCACGGTGATCCCACGTGGGACAAGCGTCCATGTCTAGGGTGCAGACATAGCCGGGTAACGGACCGCACTCTCGTCGAAGCGGGTGATCACCGTGGCGCACGATCGTCGTCGACGCCTCACCGCGATTCTCGCCGCGCTCGTCGTGGGAGCCGGCCTCGCGGCATGCGCCACCGGGCCCGACGTACCGGAGCGGACACCGCCGGCCCGCGCCGCGCAGGACGCGCATCTGCCGCCCGGATTCGACACCACCTTCCGCTGGACCGCGACCGGTGTCCTCGATCCGCAGTCCGCCGAGGGCACCTTCGTCCGAGCCTTCACCGAGTCCTTCGAACTCGCCAACGCCGGACGGTCGGCGCGGTGGGGCTACCCCGGTTTCGCCGACGCCGCGCCGTCGAACATCGACCAGATGGTGACGGCGTACCCCCCGATCCACTCGACCTCGGGCCGCGAGGTCGGCACCGCCTTCTATCAGGGGTTGCGCCGCGTCGACGACAACGGCTGGGCGCGAATCGTGATGTGCCGTCACGGGTATCGGTCGGTGCAGCAGAACGGCGAGTGGACCGTCGGATACGACACCCCGCGGCCGGTGGAGATCGACATCCGCCGCGTGGGAACCGATCCCGCGGCCGCACCACGCGGGGGCGAGCGGACCCCCGGCGCCGACGTGTTCGGCGGCTGGTACACCTCCCGCTACGACTTCGCAGCCCTGTACCCGACGCCGACCCCGGATCAGAAGGCATGCGCCGCAATGACTCCGGACGGTATGCCGCACTGGCTGCCGATGGCCGACACCGAGCCGTGGCCGGCCCAGCAGCCGGTACCGGGGTGGTCGAGCTACCCGGGCGCGGCCTGACTCCGCACCGCCAGGGCAGCGACTACTGGTCGGGCAGTCCGCCGAGCAGATCGTCGAGGTGCGCCGGCAGGTCCCGGACCCGTACCCCGGTGGCGTTGTAGATCGCGTTGACCACCGCGGCAGCACTGCCGACGATCCCGATCTCGCCCGCACCGCGCGAACCCATCGGGGTGGCGTGCTCGTCGCGGTCGTCGAGGCAGATCGCGTCGACGTCGGCGATGTCGGCGTGCACGGGGATGTGGTACTCGGCGAGATCCTGCGTGACCACGTGTCCGAACCGGTGATCGCGGACGCTCTCCTCATGCAACGCCATCGAGATACCGAAGGTCATGCCGCCGATGAGTTGCGAACGGACGGTGCGCGGGTTGATGGCGCGGCCGATGGAGAACACCCCGAGCATGCGCGGGATGCGGATCTCCCCGGTGTCGATATCCACGCCGACCTCGACGAAGTGCGCGCCGAACGAGGCCACGGTGAACT
Organism: Gordonia sp. UCD-TK1; assembly: GCF_001691435.1. Classification (NCBI taxonomy): domain Bacteria; kingdom Bacillati; phylum Actinomycetota; class Actinomycetes; order Mycobacteriales; family Gordoniaceae; genus Gordonia; species Gordonia sp. UCD-TK1. The sequence continues at coordinate 85,151 of NZ_LZMP01000017.1, forward strand.
TCTCGAGATCGGGGTTGTCCGCCGCTTCCGCGCTGAGTTCGGCGTCCGGAGGCGGATCGTCGCCGAAACGTGCACGGAACTGATGCGCGGCGGTGACGATGGCCGATCCCCAGGACGAGGTGCCCGACGAACCGCCGGCGACGGTCGCGCTGGGCAGCGCGCTGTCGCCGATCTCGATGTCGACGACGTCGGTGGGTACGTCGAGCGCGTCGGCGGCGATGATCTTCAGGGTCGTCCACGCACCGGTGCCGATGTCGGTGGCGGCGATCCGGACCGTGTACCGCCCGTCGCGATGGGTGATCGACGCCGCGTTGCCCGGCTGCACCATGTGGGGATAGGTCGACGACGCGACCCCCAGGCCGACCAGCTGCCGACCGTTCCGGCGGGCCGCCGGCTCCGCCACACGCCGCTCCCAGCCGAATCGTCGGGCTCCCTCGCGGAGACAGTCGAGCAGCCGCCGCGACGACCACGGGTTGCCCGTCTCGGGGTCCTCGGGCGGTTCGTTGCGCACACGCAACTCGATCGGATCGAGGTCGAGGGCATGTGCCAGTTCGTCCATGGCGACCTCGCCGGCGAACATCCCCGGAGCCTCGCCGGGCGCACGCATCCAGAACGGGACCGGGACATCGAGGGGGACGACGTGGTGATCGGTCCGCCGATGGTCGGCCGAGTACATCGATCGTGAGGTGACCGCGGCCTGCTCGGCGAACTCCCCGGCGTGTGCGCTGTGGGTGAATGCCTCGTGCACCATCGCGGTGATGTGGCCGTCCCGATCGGCGGCCAGCCGCAGACGGGATCGGGTGGGCGCGCGGTGTCCGACGTAGACGAACATGTGCTGCCGGGTCACCGCGAACTTCACCGGACGACCGGGCAGGCGCATGGCCGCCATGGCCGCGAGCACGTCGTGCGAGTGCGGCGAGCCCTTCGACCCGAATCCACCGCCGACGTGCGGCGCCATCACCCTCATCTGCTCGGGTTCGAGACCCAGCACCGGCGCCAGCGAGGACACCACGCCCTGGGTCGACTGGGTCGAGTCGTAGAGCGTGAGGACAGCGGCATCCGCATCCCAGGTGGCCACCACGGTGTGCGGCTCCATCGGGTTGTTGTGTTCCTCCGGGGTGGAGTACCACTGGTCGACCGTGACGGTGTCCCCGCCGGCGGTACTGGCCGCCTCGTCCAGGATTCGATCGGGGTCGCCGTCCTGTGAGGTGGGCTCGAACCCGCCATTGACCTGTTCGGGCCGGTAGCTGTCGGGGTGATCGACGCGGAACTCGGTGTCGTGGGCGTCCTCGTCATAGGTGACGGTCACCGCCGAGGCGGCTTCACGCGCCGTCTCGGGACTCTCCGCGACGACGGCGCCGACGAGCTGCCCGCGGTAGGCGATCTCGGGCGACTGCAGGATCGTGAGGTCGCCGCTGGAGGTGTCGGCCAGTTCCGGTGCATTGTCCGGGGTGAGCACGAAGAGCACGCCGGGCGTCGATTCGGCTGCGGCCGTGTCGAATCCGGTGATGCGTCCGCGCGCGATGGTCGCGGTGATCGGCCACAGGTACGCGGCCTCGGTGAGGTGCTCGTAGGCATACGGCGCGGTGCCGCGCACCTTGTCGGCGCCGTCGATGCGGGCGTGGGAGGTACCGATCGCGGTCATCGAGTGCTCAGCTCCCGCAGGGTGGCGATCAGGGTGCGGCGTGCGAGGGGCACCTTGAACTCGTTGCCCTCGAGTGCACGGGCCTCGCCGAGTTCGGCATCGGCTGCCGCGGCGAACAATTCGGTCGAAGGGCGCTG
>NZ_LZMP01000018.1:0-84859 GCF_001691435.1 Gordonia sp. UCD-TK1
CCCGGGCGATCGTCGGATCGGTGGTCGCCGCCGCAGCCCTGGGACTGGTCTTCCTCATCGTCCTGACCACGGCGATCGAGGACGTCCGGGCGGTCACGGCCGACGGGTCGCCGGTCGCCGCGATCATCCGGGAACAACTCGGGCCGGTCGCCGAGCGAATCCTGCTCGCCTGCATCGTCTTCGCGATGTTCGGCGCCGGCATGGTGGTGATGGCGGCCTGCGCCCGGCAGGTCTTCGCGATGTCCCGCGACCGGCGCTTCCCGGCGCACCGGCTAATGGCCAGGGTGAACCCCCGGACCCAGACCCCGGTGCCGGCGACGCTGCTCATCCTCGGCGTCGGGGTGGTGCTGATGCTGGCCCTGCCCGGGGCGGCGCTGATCGAGCTGATCATCGCGTCGACGATCCTGCCCGCGCTCATCTACGGCGGGACCGTCGTGCTGTACCTGGTCGTCCGAAAGCGTCTGGAGCGCAAGTCCGGTGGGTTCAGTCTCGGACGTCTCGAGGYGCCGGTCGCCGTCGCCGCGCTGCTCTGGGTGGGGGTCGCCCTGCTCGTACTCGTCACGCCCGACGACGCGCGGGTGCCGACCCTGATCGTGCTCGGGCTGATCGCGGCGGGCGGCATCTACTTCGTCGCCCTGCTGTTCGGACCCGGTCGCGTCCTCGAACACGAACCCGGTGTCGACGAATTCGCCGCGGCCGCAGAACCGGACGGGGCTGAACCGGACAGAAGCTAGTCGAGACCTTCCTGCGCGCCCCGATCACCGCGTCGGACACCGGCGCGCTGGACGAGGACGATCGTCGTCCCGAGCAGACCGACGGCCAGGCCCACCAGGCACACCGGCAGCGCGCGGTCGCCACCGAGATCGGTGAGGGCGACGATCACGGTCGCCACCACCCACCCGATCATCCCGACCACGATCACCGGCTCCGGGGCGCGCAACGCGCGGGGGAGTTCGGGGATCTCGAGTGTCGTGGACATGGACAACAGGGTAGCTTTCGGAACGTGCCACACGATGAGCCGAGTGAGTCTCGCGATCTGAGGTCCTCCGACACCCCGGGTGCGGACATGTCGAAAGGGAACCTCCCCACGGAGCCCGACTTCCCCGCGACCACCCCGGGGCCGGATTCTGCGGTCCCGCGCGGCCCGCTCGACCGGTTCTTCAAGATCTCCGAACGCGGTTCGACGATCAACCGCGAGTTCCGCGGTGGCCTTGTCACGTTCTTCACGATGGCCTACATCGTGGTGCTCAACCCGATCATCATCGGTGGTATCCCGGGCGGGGACAAGAACACCGATGTCCTGGGCAACGTCCTGCCGCTGGCGCAGGTCGCCGCGGTCACCGCGCTCGTCGCGGGCGTGATGTCGATCCTGTTCGGCCTGGTCGCCAACTATCCGTTCGCGATCGCGGCGGGTCTCGGCATCAACAGCCTGCTGGCGGTGTCCATCGCGCCGCAGGTGACCTGGCCCGAGGCAATGGGTCTGGTGGTCGTCGACGGCATCATCATCGTCCTGCTGGCCGTCACCGGATTCCGCACCGCGGTGTTCAACGCGGTGCCCCCTGAACTGAAAGCCGCGATCGCGGCGGGGATCGGTCTGTTCATCGCCTTCATCGGTTTCGTCGACGCGGGATTCGTCAAGCGCATCCCCGATGCCGCCGGCACCACCGTCCCGGTGCAGCTGGGCAGCGACAACTCGATCTCCACGATCCCCACACTGATCTTCGCGGTCGGGGTGCTGCTGATGGGCGTCCTGGTGGTGCGTCGGGTCCCCGGCGGCCTGTTGATCGGTATCGCCATCACGACGGTGCTGTCGATCGTGCTGGAGCGGATCTTCGATTACGGGTCCAGCGTCGACAACCCCTCCGGCTGGGGTCTCAGCGTGCCCGACATCCCCAGCGCCCTCGGCGGTCTGCCCGATCTCAGCCTGGTCGGTGACGTCGACCTGTTCGGCGCGTTCACCCGGATCGGTGTGCTCGCGGCATCGGTGCTGGTCTTCGCGCTGGTGCTCTCCAACTTCTTCGACGCCATGGGCACGATGACCGGCCTCGGCAAGGAGGCCGGGCTGGCCGACGAGAAGGGCAACCTGCCCGGTATCGGCCGAGCGCTCGTCGTCGAGGGGACCGGCGCCATCGCCGGCGGTGCCGCCTCGGCGTCGTCGAACACGGTGTTCGTGGAGTCCGCGTCCGGTATCGCCGAAGGTGCGCGCACCGGCCTCGCCAACGTGGTGACCGGAATCCTGTTCCTGGTGGCGATGTTCCTGACACCGCTCTACGAGGTGATCCCGCTCGAGGCGGTCGCCCCCGCGCTGGTGGTCGTCGGCGCCATGATGATCGGCCAGCTCACGTCCATCGATTTCAAACGGCTCGACTACGCGCTGCCGGCCTTCCTGACGGTCGTCTCGATGCCGTTCACGTACTCGATCGCCAACGGTATCGGCATCGGCTTCATCAGCTGGGTCGTGATGGCGACCGCGGCGGGCAAGGCCCGCACTGTGCATCCGTTGCTCTGGTTCGTCGCCGCGATCTTCGTCGCCTACTTCGCGCGCGGACCGATCTCCGACCTCATCGGCTGACGAACTTGGTCGTCTGTCCGGGTTTGCCCGTTTCGGTGTCGTCCACCCGGTTCAATTTCGTCGCGGACGGGCAGCGAGGCCGATTTCCTGGCCTACGATTTGGCAATGCATGCACCTTGTGGTGACGGAAGTCTGTCCGGCGACCTGTCCCTCGCCGTGGTGCGCCTGGCGCGCCGACTCCGAGGTCGGCGGGAGAACAAGCTGGTCTCGCTCACTCAGCTGTCCGCCCTCAACACGCTGCACCACGAGGGCCCGATGACACCAGGTGCGCTCGCGGCCGCCGAGCGGGTTCGCCCGCCGTCGATGACCAGGGTCATCGCCTCGCTGTCGGATCTCGGGATGATCAAGCGCGAACCCCATCCCACCGACGGCCGTCAGGCCATCGTGACGTTGTCCCCGGAAGGCGTCGAAGTCGTGACCGACGAACTCGCCGCCCGCAAGGCATGGTTGAGCGACCGCCTCGCGGAACTGTCCGCCGAGGAGCGGGACATCCTGCGGGAGGCCGTGCGCATCGCCAACAAGATCCTCGGGCAGGCCGACACCGACGTCCCGCGCTCACGCGCGATCTGATCCCGCTCCCTGAGGAGTCCCGGAGCTTGCGGAGGGACGTCTCGAAGGGTCAGAAGAACGTGCCCGAGAACGGGGCGCGGTCGGTCATGAACGCGTGGTCCAGCGCGCGCAGCGTCGCCGGGGAGTCGACGCGCAGCCGTCCCGCCGCCGCGAAGGCCGAGGGTCGGATCCCGCCGAGGTAGATGCTTGACAGCACCGAGATGTCGAGCGAGACGGTGGGCGTCGCTCCCGACTTCGCCGGCGCGACGATCGCCCCGCCCTCGCGTACCGAGATGTCGAAAACTCCTCCGTGGCCGCGGAATTCGTCGGTCACCTCGATCACGGCGTTCAGGTCGGCGGCATAGTGACGGGCGCCGAGTGCGGCCGGGACGTCGAGGATGCGCAGCCACATCGTGTCGGCGGTCCCGGTGACCGACACCGACCGCGGATTCACGAGTTTCTGCGACAGCGGGTCGTCGACCGGGATGGTCGCGGTGAGCGAGGGGATGAGGTCGAGGCTGATCAGGACGCGCCACAGATCGGTGTGTGCGTCGTCGGTGACCGCGGAGACCTCGTTGACCTCGCCGCGCACCGCGCCGGTCTCGTCCTTGTAGATGCGATAGCTCGCATAGCCGTCGGCGTGGAGCAGGTAGTGCAGACCGCTCGCCGACAGCGGCCGCTCCGACGCCCGGTCGGCCAGGATGGGATTCCACCAGGCGGGGGTGCGGGTGAGCGCGCCCGGGGTGGTCAGCGTCCACCGCGCGTGGAGGTCGGGGATCGCGGCGGCGACCGCGTCGGCGTCGGCATACCGGACGGTGGCATCGTCGGGCTGGGCCGCGCGCATCTGGGCGCCCGGGCTCAGCGACACCGAGTTCGCGAAGCACGCCGGTCCGAAGCCGAAGCGTTCGTAGATGGTGCCCTCACTCGCGGTGAGTATTCCGAAGGTGTACTTCTCCGATTCCCACTGCTCGACGAGTTCGGTGAGCATGCGGCGGAGGATGCCACGCCGCCGGTGGGTCGACGCCACCGAGACCCACGACAGTCCCGCCGCGTCGGACACGCCACCGCCGGGCAGCGACATCGACATCCGGTAGAACATCGCCACCCCGACGAGGGGCCGCGTGTCCAACCCGGTGTCGCGCACCAGCACGACGTCGTCGTCGGCGACCTTGCCGCGCAGATCGGCGACCTCGTCGTCGGGCAGCGGGTTGCGCATGGCGAACGCGCGGGCATCGGTGGTGATGATGTCGGCCCAGTCCGCGTCGGTGGCGCGGGCGAGGGACAGACGTGACATCGGAGTCGAATCGCTGGTCACGCCCTCCACAGTTTCACACCCGTGCGCTGCCGGTTTCGTCCGGGTGGCAGACTGTTGCGGTGCCCGGGCTCGCAGTGAACGTGATCGACATCGACGACACGGAGGACCCGCGCGTCGACGACTTCCGCGACCTCAACTCCGTCGACCGCCGGCCCGATCTCCCGGTTCTGCCCGGCGGGCGCCCGGGTCGCGGTCTGGTCATCGCCGAAGGTGTTCTCGTCGCCCAGCGGATGATCGCGTCACGGTTCGCGACCCACGCCTTCCTCGGTGTCGCGAAACGCCTCGACGAGCTCGACGCCGATCTCTGTGATCCCGGGCTGGCCGGTGTCCCGTTCTTCCGCGCCACCGCGGAGGTCATGGCCGAGATCGTCGGCTTCCACCTCAACCGCGGCGTGCTCGCCGTGTCGCGCCGACCGCCCGTGCTCACGGTGCCGGAGGTCCTCGAGAGCGCGCGGACCGTTGCGATCCTCGAAGGTGTGAACGACCACGAGAACATCGGCTCGATCTTCCGCAACGCCGCCGGATTGGGCGTCGACGCAGTGCTTTTCGGTCAGGGTTGCGCCGACCCGCTGTACCGCCGATGCGTTCGGGTATCGATGGGCCATGCACTGCTCGTGCCGTTCGCGAGATTCGACGACTGGCCGCGCGGCCTGGACCTGGTGCGGGAACGTGACTTCCGGCTGGTCTCGTTGACGCCCGATCCCGCCGCCGTGACCCTGGCCGAAGCCGTCACCGCCGAGAAGGTCGGCTTCCTGGTCGGTGCGGAGGGCCCCGGTCTCACCGCGTCGGCGATGGCGGCCACCGACGTGAAGGCGCGCATCCCGATGAGCCGGGGCACCGACTCGCTGAACGTGGCGACCGCTGCGGCCGTTGCGTTCTACGAGCGCGCCCGGTCGGGCACCATGGGATCGTGACCGTCAAGCGGGAGGGTGTCGAACCGACGCCGTGGGCCCTGGGGCTGATCGTCGGTGCCTCGTGCGCGCTGTTCGCCGCATTCGTCTTGGTCGGCGTCTACCTGCTCATCGGCGAGATCCTGCGGTTCCTCGGAATCGCCGCCGTATTGGTCGTCGCAGGCGGACTCGGATGGACCCTCTGGGAGTTCCGGGCGCGGCCCGTGTGGCGGTGGGTCGTGTGGGGACTGCTGCTCGGCTTCCTCGCCGGGGTCGCGTCGTCGATCGCGCTGCTGGCGATGGGACGCCCCGCACCCTAGAACCCGAAGTACTCGCGGATACGCCCGCGCTTGCGAGCGTCCTGACCCGGCGATCCCGTCCGCTCCCGGGCGCGCGAAGCCGTTGCGGCGCGGTAGTTCTCGTAGTCGGCCGCGGTCGGTTCGTATTCGGCCGGGTGTAACGCGAAGCAGGTGACGGTGATCTGGGCCGGGTCGAGATCGGACTCCGCGAGCGGGTGGGTGTAGCGGAACCCGAGCCACGCACGGTTCGATTCCTCGGCGAGGTGCGCGGGATGGAAGGGGAGCGACATGGGTGCGGTGGGCACGCCCTCGGCGTGGCTGAGCGGGTGTTCGCCACCCCAGAACGGCTTCTCGAACGTGAACGGCAGGCCGTGGTCCTCGTGGATGGTGACCGGGTCGGCGGCGAAGGAGCGTCGGAGCGTCCCCGACTCCCACCGGGCGAACACTCCGAGTGAGGAGTCGGGCTCGGTGTAGAGGAGGGTCGTGGTCGCGCTGGGACGGATCCGCGCGAGCGCGCGGGTCAGCGTCGACGGCGTGGTCGTCTCGAACAGCGAACACGACACGACGGCGAGCGGGCCGTAGAACCCGGCGTAGACGTGGGTGTCGCGGACCGCGGCAGCGGACGCGAGATCGGTGTCGACGAGCGGGACCAGGACGCTGTCACCGAAGACGGTCGTCGCGACCTGCTGGGCGTGCTGGGAGTCGTTGGCCGGACGCGAGCGGAGAATCGCGGCCGGGTCGTCGGTGTCGATGAACCAGACCGTCGCCGCGCGCGCGGAGGACACTCAGCTGTTCCCGTTGCTGCGCACGCCGAGCAGGACATCCTCCCACGCCGGGACCGCCGGTTTACGTGCCTTCTTGCGGCGCGGACGTTCGGGGCCGGACGACGGTGCGGGCACCGATTCGTCGGCGTCGGCGTCGTCGGCGTTGGAAGTGGCCGCCGCGTCGTCCGTGTCCGAGGCTTCGGCGGTGGCGGCGGACGGCTCGTCGTCGAATCCGAAGTCGAACGGCACGGCGCCGTCGTCCTCGGCCGCGGTGCGGCGGTCGTGCCGGGCGCGCTGCGCACCGATGATCGAGGCTGCGTCGATGGTGACCTCTTCGCGTCCGTCCGGGGTCGTCTCGACAGCGACTTCGGGGGTGGCGACCGGGGTCAGCCGACGACGGGGCGCGATGGTCTCGGGATGGGTGAGCTCGTCGGCCAGGTCGTCGAGCGGGTCGACGCTGCCACCGTGCGATCCCGGCTGGTAGCGCCAGTGCGCCAGGTTGTCGGTGCGTCCGACGCTCCACGCGACCTGGACCACCCAGTACCCGTCGTCGCCCTTCCATGCGTCCCAGTCGGCGTCGTTGGGATTCTGGCCGTAGGCGAGGAGTCCCTCGGCGACCGACTCGACCAGGGTCGCCACTGCCGGGCCGTCATGGCGGATGGGATGCGCGGCGCCGGCGAGTTCGGTGGCGCGGCTGCGCTCGAGGAGGACCGGGTGGGCGAAACGTTCGATCTTGTCCACACCCACCCCGGCTGCGGCCGCCACCTCGGCGACGGTTGCACCCGCTCGGATTCGTGCCTGGATTTCGCGTGGCCGCAATGCACTCTCCATCTCGATCTCGATCTGTCCCAGTCGTGAGATGTCGCCGCGGGCGGCGGCGCGGAGGCGTTCGTCGGAGGCGATGCGGAATTTCTCGCCCGATTGCGGGTCCTGGCAGATGACATGGGAGCCGTCGGTTTCCACCCCGACGACGCGGAGCTCACGCATCTGCTCCTCCTCCGGTCGGTGCACGCATTGGGGTCACATTAACTCACCGATCTGCCGGTTCACTGTGGGACACGCGGCAAAACCGCAGTTCAGCACGCGTGGGGCGCAAGCGACGCCAGCGATCGATGCGTCGTATGTGGTCTGTGGGAACCAGGCTACCGGTTCGGTGAAGCACCACCGGCGCGCCGCAACGATCTGTGCGGCGCGCCGGCGGCGAGGTGTCGAGCTGGGGATCAGAGGCGCTCGACGATGTAGTCGATGCACTGGGTGAGCTTGCTGACGTCTTCCGGCTCGATGGCCGGGAACATGCCGATGCGCAGCTGGTTCCGGCCGAGCTTGCGGTACGGCTCGGTGTCGACGACCCCGTGCGCGCGAAGGATCTTCGCGACGGCCGCGGCGTCGACATCGTCGTTGAAGTCGATCGTGCCGACGACCTGGCTGCGGTTGGCCGCCTCGGTGACGAACGGCGTGGCGAACTCGCTCGCCTCGGCCCACTGGTAGAGACGCGAGCTGGAATCGGCGGTGCGCGAGACGCACCAGTCGAGGCCGCCGTTGTTGTTCATCCACTCGATCTGGTTGGCGAACAGCAGCAGCGATCCGACGGCCGGGGTGTTGTAGGTCTGGTTCTTGCTGCTGTTGTCGACGGCGGTCGGCAGCGACAGGAACTCCGGGCACCAGCGGTCGGTCTCGGCGATCTCGGCGATGCGTGCGAGCGCCCGCGGGCTCATCAGCGCGACCCAGAGCCCGCCGTCGGCGGCGAAGCACTTCTGCGGCGCGAAGTAGTAGACGTCGGCGTCGGTGATGTTGACGGGCAGACCGCCCGCACCCGAGGTGGCGTCGATGGCGATGAGCGCGTCATCCGAACCGGCGGGACGGACGACGGGCACCGCGACGCCCGTCGAGGTCTCGTTGTGTGCCCAGCCGATGAGGTCGACGCCGCCGAAGTCGTCGACGGTCAGCGCGGCCGGGTCGGGCGCGGTGCCGGGGTCGGTCGAGATGACCGCGGGCGAGTCGAGGAAGGGGGCTTTCTTCGAGACCGTCGCGAACTTCGACGAGAACTCGCCGTAGGTGAGGTGCAGTGAACGCTGCTTGATCAGGCCGAACGCCGCGGCGTCCCAGAACGCCGTGGTGCCGCCGTTGGAGATCACGACCTCGTAGCCGTCGGGCAGCGAGAACAGGTTCGACAGACCCTCGCGGATGGAGCCGACGACGTTCTTCACCGGTGCCTGGCGGTGGCTGGTGCCGAACACCGAAGCGCCGGTGTCGACGAGGGACTGCAACTGCTCGGGGCGAACCTTCGACGGCCCGCAACCGAAGCGGCCGTCCGACGGCAGCAGGTCGGCGGGCAGGGTGATGGATGCGGTGGCGGCTTCGCTCATGACGGCAATTCTAGGGAGTGGCCCTCGCCACCTGTGGGGGCGCCTCGGGTTAGGTGTCGGCAGCCGGGTGGTGCAGCGGCGATCTCTGCGCCGGTGGCCCCATGCAGAATCGCTGTTTCATCGAAAGGTGCGCTACCTGGAAGTAGCGCACCTCTGGGTCGAGTAGGGCTTCTGGGGCGGGCACGTCAGACGAGTCCCGCATCGCGGAGGGCACCTGTGATGAGGCCACGGAAGTGATGCGGGTCCAGGAGGTCCTGCCACGTCCACCGCACGACGAGCCGCCCCGTTCGCCGGATGGCGTCCTCACGTCGTTTCTCGTCGACCACCGTTTCCGACGCGGGCGTGCCGAACTGTCCCGAGTACTTGACCTTGCCGTCGAACTCGCCGATGACCTTGTCGTCCCAGCCGAAGTCGCCGCGGGCAACGAACCTGCCGTCGCCGTCGAGGATGGTCACCTGGAGGTTGGGGAGCGGGAGTCCGACGGCGATCATCGTTGCGCGGCTGAAGGATTCGCCTACGCTTTCGGATCGTGCGTCGGCCATCGAGAGCGCCTGACGCAGTTGTCGGATGCCCTTCATCTTGATGCTCGACGCCACGACGGCCTGGATCTCGGCGTGTGTGATGCCGGAGCGGAGACCACTGTCGAGGCAGCAGACTGCCTGTTCGAACGTCCCCAGGCGGGCCACGTCGGCGACCGTGCGGGCCGGCGTCGTCACCCGGACGTTGTCGACGGACATCACCTGCTCGTCCGGCAGGTTGTCGCGGTGTATGTGGATCTTGTCCCCGGTACGACCGGTCTTGGACGAGGTGAAGTGGACTGTGGTCATGTCCGGTCGGAGGAGGGGGATGCCGTGGAGCGCGGCGGCGGACTCGTGGCTGACCACGCGTCCGTTCCCGCCGACGGCCACGGCGCCGCGGATCTTCAGGCGATAGCGTTCGAGCTCGTCGTCGGGCGCGGGTCCGAGGTGCACCGCACCTCGCCATACGCTCCGCAGCGCGCCAGTCTCCTGACGCAACCGGATCTCGTCCTCGCCGAGACGGGCTGCGAGAGCGGACCGTCGGATCACGTGATTGTCGGGCATGCGCTCGATGGTGAGGCCGCCCCGGTCCGATTGCGGGTGCCTCGGCGTCCCTGTGGAATTCACTCAGACGTTGTCCACAGCCGATTGGCCTCCACAGGGTCGCTACCTCGACCACAGATTCGCTATCTGTGAATAGCGAATCTGTGGGGGAAGTAGCGATTCTGGTGGAACGGACCTACAGGCCCGGCTTCACGACGTCACCCCAGCCCTCGACGTCCTCGGGGCGACGGGGGCTCGGGCCGGTGTAGATCGCGGCCGGGCGGACCAGCTTGCCGAGGCGCTTCTGCTCGAGGATGTGCGCACACCAGCCGGCGGTCCGGCCGCAGGTGAACATCGCCGGCATCATGTGCGTCGGCACCTCGGCGAAGTCGAGGATGACCGCCGCCCAGAACTCGACGTTGGTCTCGATGGCGCGGTCGGGGCGTCGTTCCCGGAGTTCGGTGAGCGCGGCCTGCTCGAGTGCGGCGGCGATCTCGAAGCGGGGGACGCCCAATTCCTGGGCGGTGCGGCGGAGCACGCGGGCACGCGGGTCCTCCGCGCGGTAGACGCGATGCCCGAAGCCCATGAGCTTCTCCTTGCGGTCGAGGATCCCCTTTACGAGTCCCCGTGCGTCACCGGTGTTCTCGACCTCCTCGATCATCGGCAGCACGCGTGCGGGGGCGCCGCCGTGGAGGGGGCCGGACATGGCGCCGATCGCGCCGGACAGCGAGGCCGCGACATCGGCTCCGGTGGAGGCGATCACCCGTGCGGTGAACGTCGACGCGTTCATGCCGTGCTCGGCGGCGCTGACCCAGTAGGCGTCGATCGCGGCGATGTGCCGGGGATCGGGGTCGCCCTTCCAGCGGGTCATGAAACGTGCGGTGACGGTGTCGCATTCGTCGATGACGTGCTGGGGGACCGCGGGCTGGTGGATGCCGCGCGCGGACTGCGCCACGTACGACAACGCCATCACCGACGCGCGGGCGAGGTTGTCGCGGGCGGTTTCGTCGTCGATGTCGAGCAGCGGCTGGTAACCCCAGATCGGGGCGAGCATGGCGAGCGCGGCCTGGACGTCGACGCGCACGTCACCGGTGTGGATCGGCAGCGGGAACGGTTCGGCCGGCGGTAGGCCGTCGCCGAACTTGCCGTCGACCAGGAGGGCCCACACGTCGGCGAAGGTCACCTTGTTCTCGACCAGGTCCTCGATGTCGACGCCGCGGTAACGGAGGTTGCCGCCGTTCTTGTCCGGTTCGGCGATGTCGGTCGTGAAGGCCACCACGCCCTCGAGTCCGGCGACGAAATCCTCGGGAACAGTGTTGGCCATGGCAACCCACCTCACTCGACGTCCGTGTCGTGCATCCACRAGGATGCAATCCACGACGAACTGTAGATCAGCACGACGCCCCGCGTGTACCCCGGAGTAACGAGCACGGTCGGAGTAGCGTCAGGAAAGTGCTGGACGAGTCGCGCGACCCCATCGACCTGCCGAACATGCGCGTCGGATACGGCGGCGGCATCCCACCGAACATCGGCGAGGGCGACCGCGCCGCCGGTGCCGACGGCATCCGCGAGAACCTCGACCCGAGCTGGCTGCGCGGCGACCCGCCGTGGCTCGATCTCTTCCACGTCTGGCTCCGCGAAGCCGTCGACGCTCGGATCGCCGAGCCCAACGCGATGGTCCTCGGCACCGCCGACGCCGAGGGCAGGCCGTCGACCCGCACCGTCCTGTGCAAGGGGGTCGACGCGAACGGCGTTGTCTTCTTCACCGGGTACGACTCCGACAAAGGCCGACACCTGGCCGCGAATCCGTATGCCTCGGTGACGTTTCCCTGGATCGCGCTGGAACGGCAGGTGCACTTCCGCGGACCGGTCGAACACGTCAGCGCCCTGGAGATCCAGGCGTACTGGGAGCTTCGACCCCGCGGGTCGCAGCTCTCGGCGGCCGCGTCCGAGCAATCACGGCCCATCGGCAGCCGCGTCGAACTCGAGCAGAAGGCCGCCGAACTCGCCGAGGCCTACGGCGGGTTCGACGAGGGTGCCGAGGTCCCGGTCCCGTCCGATTGGGGTGGGTACCGCATCGTCCCGGTCGAGGTCGAGTTCTGGCAGGGGCGAGCGAACCGCCTGCACAACCGGGTTCGGCTGACCCACGTCGATCACTCCTGGCGGGCCGAACGGCTGCAGCCCTGAGCGTCGACACCCGTTCTGCGGGCCGTCAGCGGTAGTCGAGGCGGTTCGGGTCGAGTCTGGCGATACCGCACTGCGCCTGGGCGAAGATCGGTGCCCGGTACACATGGTGCGCGACGCGTACGCCGTTCACCCAGATCGTGCAGCGGGCATAACCGCCCCACGACGTGATGTTCGCGGCTGTCTGTTGTCGCTGCTTGTGCGAGGTGAAAGTGGTTGTGGTCGACCACAACCGGGTCTTCGGATCGTAGTCGCGCAGGCTCATGCCCACGCGGCCCCCGCGAGGTGACATCCGGTTGTGACCGTCGACCCACCAGAAGCCGTACGCGCTCTGCTGATCCGACGCGACCTGCACCGTGATGCGATCGCCGGCCGTCGGATACCGCGGACCGGCCTGTGCCGTCCCCGGAACCGCGAGGCCGAGTACGACGGCCACCGCGACCGTCACCACCGTCATCCAGCGTCGAACACCCATGTGCATCCCCTTCTCCGAGCCCCGACCAAGGTGCAAGGTGCGCCTCGGGCGGAATGACCATAGCGGAGGGCAGCGACCACGCGACGGCACTGTCCACAGGCGGCCTTGCGGAGTGCCTGCGTGGCCGGACGTCGGCGGGCGGTCCTAGCATCATGGAAATGCCCCGCCTCCTCGCCGACACCGCGCCGCTGCGCAACCAGTACTTCCGGCGACTGTGGCTGGCGAACATCGTCACCGTCATCGGCGCGCAGTTGAGTGTGGTCGCGGTGCCGGCCCAGATCTACGAGGTCACCGGTAGCTCTGCCTACGTCGGACTGACCGGTGTCTTCGGCCTGGTGCCGCTCGTCGTGTTCGGGCTCTGGGGTGGGGCGCTGGCCGACGTCGTCGACCGCCGGACCCTGCTCATCATCACGACCGTCGGCCTCATCGTCTGCAGCGCCCTGTTCTGGGCGCAGGCCGCGGCGGGTGGGCAGAACGTGTGGATCGTGTTGGTGCTCTTCGCCGTTCAGCAGGCGTTCTTCGCCGTGAACCAGCCGACGCGGACGGCGGTGCTACCGCGGCTGCTCGACGCCAAGGACCTGCCCGCCGCGCTGTCGCTGAACATGACGGTCATGCAGGCCGGCGCCATCGCCGGGCCACTCGTCGGCGGCGCCCTGATCCCCGTCCTCGGCTATTCGCTGTTGTATTTCGTGGACACGATCTTCCTGCTGCCGACGCTCATCGCCGTCGCGATGCTGCCGTCGCTGCGGCCGGAGAGCGATGCCGCGCCCAAGGTGGCCGGCCTGCGTTCGGTCCTCGAAGGGCTGCGGTATCTCGCCGGGCACAAGATCCTCCTGGCGTCGTTCCTGGTCGACCTGATCGCCATGATCTTCGGCATGCCGCGGGCGCTCTTCCCGCAGATGGCCCACGAGAACTTCGGCGGCCCCGAGGGCGGCGGCATCGCCTTCGCCCTGCTGTTCACGGCGATCTCCGCGGGAGCCGTCGTCGGTGGGATCTTCTCGGGCTGGGTCGCCCGCGTGCAGCGCCAGGGCCTGGCGGTCATCGTGTGCATCATCATCTGGGGTCTGGCGATCACCGGAACCGGGATCGCGGTGTCGTTCGCCGACGGCACAGCCATGCCGATGCTCCTCGTCGCGGTGGTGTTGCTGATGATCGGCGGTGCGGCCGACATGGCGTCGGCGGCGTTCCGGCAGTCGATCCTGCTCACCGCCGCGACCGACGAGGTCCGCGGCCGACTCCAGGGCGTGTTCATCGTCGTGGTCGCCGGCGGGCCCCGGATCGCCGACGTCGCCCACGGCGCCGCGGCCGCCTCGATCGGGGTCGCCGCCGCGACCGCGTTCGGCGGTATCGCGGTCGTCGTCGCGACCATCATCGCGGCGTTGCTGATCCCCGCCTTCGTGCACTACCGCGCCGGTCAGCGCACCTGAGAACGGGTTCCGCCGACCAGCGCGGTCTCGCGATCGGTGCCACCATGGACGCCATGACCGCCGCCGCCACCGGATTCGACGTACCGCTCATCGACATCTCGCCGTACACGCGGAACGGTGACCCGGCCGATCGGGCCGTGGTGGCGGCCAGGTTCGACGACGCGGCGAGTTCGGTCGGCTTCATCCAGGTCGTCGGGCACGAGATCCCCGCCGCCGTCATCGACGAGTTCAAAGCCGCCATGGACGTCTTCTTCGCGCTGCCACTGGAGCTGAAGAAGACCTACCGCACGCCGCCGGAGATCAATCGGGGATACGCGCCCCCGAAGTCGGAATCCCTGTCGTTGTCGCTGGGCGTCGAGTCCGCGGCACGCATGAACGACTTCTTCGAGGCCTTCAACGTCGGCGTGGAGGCGACGCAGTACCCGGAACTCGATCTGCCCGCCGACCACTACGCGACGAACACGTGGCCGGCCGTCGAGCATTTCCAGGCGGCGGTGTCGGCGTACTTCAACGAGGCACGACGCGTCGCCCACACGCTCACCAGGATCTTCGCCGATGCCCTCGACCTACCCGCCGACTTCTTCGAGGGATTCACCGACCATTCGCTCGACGTGCTCCGGATGAACAACTATGCGCTGCCGCCCGGTGAGATCGAGCTGGACGGCGACCTCACCGGCATGGGGGAGCACACCGACTACGGCATCGTGACCGTGTTGTGGGCCGACCAGGTCAAGGGTCTGCAAGTTCTCGACCAGCACGGTGACTGGCACGACGTGAGTCCCGCCGACGGTGCGTTGCTGATCAACCTGGGCGATCTGATGGCGCGCTGGACCAACGAGCGGTGGATGTCCACCCTGCACCGGGTGAAGCCGCCGGTCGTCGACGGAACGGTGGAGCGGCGTCGTTCGGCTGCCTATTTCCACGACGGCAACCTCGACGCGATGATCTCGACACTGCCGTCGTGCGTGGGGGCGGGCAGCCGCTATTCGCCGATCACCGTGGGCGAACACATCGGTGCGAAGCTCGCCGGCTCCCGAGCGGGCCGTCCGAACCCGCACGCCCCTCGGGAGGCCGGACGTGTCCGGCAGGCGATGCGCCGAAGCCAGGGGCAGCAGTAGTCGTTCGGGCGTATGTCAGTCCGCGGTGAGCACACCCGGGTACGACGCCCGCCGTGCCGCGGTCACCGGGCAATAGTGCATCGGGTTGCCGCGCTCGCTCTGCGGCGGGAGATTGCGCGTCGGCGTGTGCACGATCGGTGCATCCACGGCGACCTTGCCGTGCACGCGATCCCACGCATCGCGCGGTCGGGGGTGGCGCAGCGCCCGCTTGGGTAGGAGCTTGTGCATCACGAGGTTGATGCCCTTACCCACCAGACGGAATAGACGTTCGTCCTTGTCGGTCCACTCGAGCCCGAGGATCTCGCGGATCGGCTCGTCGTAGAACCCGGTGGTCAGCCACATGAACAGTTTCTGGTTCTGCGGCACCAGGTACCGGTCCCACAGCCACGTCGGGATGAAGCTCAGGAACGGCGGGGGCGGCAGTTGGGTGATGTCGAGGACCGTGCGGACCGATACGTGATCACGAAGCACGTTGCGGCACATCTGGTCCCAATACTCCAGGAAGTCCTCGTAGGTCTCCGGGACGGGACGCATCGAGACGCCGTACTGGGCGTACCAGGCTTTGGACTCCTCGAAGAGCTGCCGCTTCTGGTCCTCGGTGAGGAAGGGTCCGAAGCGTTCGCACAGTCGGACGTTGCCGTACCAGAACGTGGCGTGGGCCCAGTAGAAGACGTCGGGATCCAATGCGTGATAGCGGGACCCGTCCTCCATGGTGCCCTTGACGGCGAGGTGGTAGTCGCGCACCTCTTCCCCCGTCCGGGCACCCGGGATGACGGAATCGAAGACGACGCCGCTGATCGGATACAGGGAGCGCATCAGGCGCTGCCACCGTTCGCCGAAGAAGTCCGAATGGTCCCACACCGCCGCACCCAGCTTGGGATGCATGTTCTGGATCGACCCGGCCCACAAGCCCTGGAACATCCCCGTCCAGGTCCCCCAGATCTGCCAGGTCAGCGAATCCGGGCCAAGGGGTTCGTACCCGTGTGTCGCCGACGACGCCGCGCCGGCCGGGCAGGTGGCCTCGGCCGACGCGGCGTCGACGGGACAGGTGTCCTGGGAAGCGTGCAGAACCTCGGCCATGAGACGAAACGATAGGTTCGTCTCACTCGGGTGTCAACCGAGGTCTACCGAGAGTCACTCCGGATTCTCGTGGGTCACCGCCCGGTACCCGCGCGCTCCGGCGCGGTCGACGGCGGCGCGAACGAGACCGAACACGAGTCCTTGCAGCGCGGCGGCCACGAGAACCTCTGTGTTGCTGCGCTCGAGATCCTTGGGATCGGGCGCCGACTCGTCGTCGGAGATCCGCTTCCAGATCTGCCCGAACACCGCGCCCGCGGCGATACCGCCGAGCACGCTGGTCGCGAGGGACATCGGTTTGTACATCGCCTTCGATACGGCACTCATGACAGCTCCTTGCTCTTGGCTCGACTACAACCGCCCGACGGCGGCCTCTCAGCGACGACGGCCGGTCAGCGACGACGGCGGCGGATCACGATGAACGCGCCCAGCGCCACCACCGCGGCGACGGCCGCACCGATCAACACGGTCTGGTTCTCCTGGGCCTTCACCTGCGCGGTATGCGCGGTTTTCGACGCCGCCTCGTTCACCCGTGCCGGGACATCCAGCTTGGCCGCGAGAGCGTCGACCGTCTCGGCCAGCTCCTCCCGCTGTTGTTCGATCGGCGGCGGATCGTCGGTCGGATTCTGGTCGGGATGTGTCTCACTCATCTACAGGTGCTCCTTCACAGTCGCCACGTCACGCTGGACACTCTCGACGGTTCGCTCCGGTGCCGGGGGCACAGCGGATTTGGCGCGCTTGGCGCCGATCGCCGCGGCGGCCCCGCCGATGACCAGCAGCACGACGCCGACGATCACCGCTGCCAGCCACGCCGGCACGGCGTTCGCCAGTCCGAGCACGGCCGCCGCGACCAGCGTGCCGAGGCCGAACAACACCAGCAGTGTGCCCGCGCCGGAAATCCCCGCACCCACCCCGATGCGGGTGCCCTTACCCTTCATCTCCGCGACGGCGTGCTGCAGTTCGGTCTTCACCAGGGTCGTCGTCTGCTGTTGCAGACGTTCGACGAGTTGCACGGTCGACAAGTCGTTCACAGACGGATCACTCACGCTCGTACCTCCTATCGGGACGCTCGTATGCGTTCCCGCGGCCGTCGAATCCGAAACGTCGGATTCAGCGCGATCAGCATCGACGGAATCGGATCTCCGATCAGCACCGACGAAATCGGATCTCCGATCCGGGTACAAGCTGCGCGGCCAGGTCCACCGCGCCCGCGGCGAGGACCGCCACCACGGGGTAGCCGCCGGTGACCGGGTGATCGGCGAGGAAGATCACCGGACGGCCGCTGGGCGGGACCTGGACCGACCCGTGGGCGATCCCCTCCGAGCGGAGCTCGGCGGCGCCGGCGCGATGGGCGAGGAGCGGCTGCGCCGACCCCTCCGCGCGGTCGATCCGCACCCCGACCCGGTTGCTGTCGGACCCGACCAGCCACGTTCCGACGAACAGATCGGACGGCGACTCGAGATGCCCGGCCCGCGGACCCTCGTGGCACTCCAGCACGACGACACGAGGGTGGTCGCGGTCTGCGGGGGCGGACAACGCGGTGGGCCAATCGCCCGCCGCATGGCCCACGGGCAGACGGTCGTCCGTGCCGAGAGGTGGCGGTCCGAGCCCGGACAGCGTATCGGTCGCCCGGGAACCCAGTACGGGCTCGACGTCGATCCCACCCCGCACGGCGATGTAGTTGCGCAACCCCCAACCGGGGGTGTCGAGGGCCAGCTCGTCACCGGCGCGCAGCACCAGTGCCGCGGCGAGCCCCGCGGGGACCCCGTTGTGGCGCACCACGGTATCCGCCCCGGTGACCGCGACCAGGACGTCGGCGTCGACGCGTGCCCGGAACCCGCCCATCGTCGTCTCGACGACTGCCGCCCACTCCGCGTTGCCCACAAGGCGATTGGCCAGCGCGAGGGCCCCACGATCAGCACCGCCGGAACCGGGGACACCGAGATCGGCGTAGCCGGGTCGGCCGTGGTCCTGAACAGTCGCGAGGGGTCCCGTCGCGAGAACGGTCAGCGAGGTCATGTGTCGTCGCGTCCGGCGTCGACGAAGCGGACCACCCGGCCCGCAGCGAGCCGGGCGGGGGGATCGGCACCGGCATCCCACAGCCGAACATGGGTGCGGTCCAGCAACTGCCACCCGCCGGGACTCGACCTCGGGTACACCGCGCTGTACCCGGCGGCAATCGCGACCGACCCCTCCGGAACATTCGTGCGGGCCTCCCGGCGTCGGCCGACGGCGTCGAACGGATGCGCTGCCTCGTCGTCGGCGACGAGATACCCGAAACCCGGTGCGAAGCCCATGAACTGGACGCGCCATCGGGTGCGACAGTGCAGCCCGATCACCTCGTCGGTCGTCATCTCCAGTGCCGCAGCGACATCCGGGAGGTCGGCGCCGTCGTACGCGACCGGGATGACGATCTCGTCGGTGCTGTGGGTGTCGGGATCGGCCGCGCTCTTCCGACGCCGGAGCGCCCGGCGGACACCGAGTTCATCCAGCCCGCGGCCGGGACGGGCCTGGACCAGGACGGTGTGCGCGCTGGGCACGAGGTCGGTGACCTCGGGGAGTTCACCACCCCGGATCGCTTCGCGGAGCGCCGCGACCGCGCTGAGTACCGCGGCCGACGGTGAGTCGTCGGCCGAGAAGTCGAGGACCACCGCGTCGGGGCCCGCCGGCAGCTCGTGCATCCAACGAACTTACCCCGCGCGACACAAGGTTCCGGCGCGCGAACTCGTCGAGGTGTCCACGCCCCGATGGCAGACTCGAGACGAGACGCCGGATGCGGGTGCCCGGCGCGGGCCGTGAGGAGGCAGAGTGAGAGAGATCGTCGTCTGCGGTGAGGCGCTCGTCGATGTCGTACAGCAGGGCGGTGGCCGGCACGACACGACCGCCGGCGGTCTGGCGCCGTTGCAGCCCGCCCTCGGTGGTGGCCCGTTCAATGTGGCAATCACGCTGGGACGGTTGGGGAGTGCGGTCTCACTGCTGTCCGCGGTGTCCACCGACACCTACGGCGATGCGGTCCTCGACGCACTCCGGGCCGCCGGCGTGGGAACCGCGTTGGTCCAGCGTCGTGACGAGCCCACCTCGTTGGCCCTGGCGACCATCGCCGACGACGGTTCGGCGCACTACTCCTTCTATGTGGAGGGCACCGCGGATCGCGCGATCGGCGATCCCGGCGCACTGCCGCCGACGGTCGCGGCGGTGACCTTCGGAACCCTCTCGCTGGTCCTGGAACCCGGTGCCACGGTGTACGAGAACCTGATGCGCAGATGCCGGGCCGAGGGCCGAGTCGTGGTGTTGGACCCGAACATCCGGCCCGCGGTCATCGCCGACCCCGAGGCCTATCGACGGCGCTTCCGGAGCTGGATGTCGTCGGTGGACGTGGTCAAACTGTCCGACGAGGACGCGGCCTGGCTCAACAAGGGGTCCGCGGGGAGTTCGACGACAGACTGGCTGGCCGACGGCGTCGCCGCGGTGGTCACCACGGCGGGAGCCGCGGGCATCACCGTTCGCACCGCGGCCGGTGAGGTGACCGCACCGGCTCCGGCCGTCGATGTCGTCGACACGATCGGCGCCGGGGACAGCGTGCTCGGGGGCCTCGTCAATCACCTGGACCGGCGTGGTCGACTCACGCCCGGAGCAGTGCGTTCCCTGACCCTCCAGCAGTGGCGGGAAGCGGCTGAATTCGCAGCTCACGTGGCTGCGGTGACGGTCTCGAGGCCCGGCGCCGACCCTCCGTGGGCGGGCGAGCTGAGAAGCGACTAGGTTGTACCTGTGTGTCCTACCCGGTCACTGTAAAAATCTCTGATCTGAATAAGGGGTTCGTGTGTCTGCTGAAACAGTCCCAGCCGACCAGGCGTCCGACACGGCCTCAGCGACCTTCACCTACCCCGGTGGACAGCTGGAGCTCCCGATCCTGAAGGCCACCGAGGGCACCGACTCGGTCGCGCTCGGCAAATTCCTGGCCGAGACCAATCTGACCACCTTCGACGGTGGCTTCGTGAACACCGCGTCGACCAAGTCGGCCATCACCTACATCGACGGTGACGCCGGCATCCTGCGCTACCGCGGAATCCCGATCGACCAGCTGGCCGAGAAGTCGACCTTCATCGAGGTGAGCTACCTGCTCATCTACGGGGAGCTCCCGACTCCGTCGCAGCTCGAGGACTTCACCACCAAGATCCAGCGCCACACCCTCCTGCACGAGGACCTCAAGCGCTTCTTCGACGGATTCCCCCGCAACGCTCACCCGATGCCGGTGCTCTCGAGCGCGGTCAACGCTCTGTCGGCCTACTACCAGGACTCGCTCGATCCCAAGGACGACGAGCAGGTCGAGCTGTCGACGATCCGCCTCCTCGCGAAGCTGCCGACCATCGCGGCGTACGCGTACAAGAAGTCGGCGGGACAGCCGTTCCTGTATCCCGACAACTCGCTGAGCCTCGTCGAGAACTTCCTGCGGATGACCTTCGGCTTCCCCGCGGAGCCCTACGAGGTCAACCCCGAGGTCGCCAAGGCCCTCGACATGCTGTTCATCCTGCATGCCGATCACGAGCAGAACTGTTCCACCTCGACCGTCCGCCTCGTGGGTTCGTCGCAGGCCAACCTGTTCACCTCGATCTCCGGCGGCATCAACGCACTCTGGGGCCCGCTGCACGGCGGCGCCAACCAGGCCGTGCTCGAGATGCTCGACGACATCCGCGCCGACGGTGGCGACACCAAGGACTTCATGAAGCGGGTGAAGAACAAGGAGGCCGGCGTCAAGCTGATGGGCTTCGGTCACCGCGTCTACAAGAACTACGACCCGCGCGCCGCCATCGTGAAGAAGACCGCCGACACGATCCTGGAATCGCTTGGCGTGCAGGACGACCTGCTCGACATCGCCAAGGGTCTCGAAGAGGTCGCCCTCAACGACGACTACTTCATCGAGCGCAAGCTGTACCCGAACGTGGATTTCTACACCGGTGTCATCTACCGTGCGATGGGCTTCCCGACGCGCATGTTCACCGTGCTGTTCGCGCTGGGACGCCTGCCGGGGTGGATCGCGCACTGGCGCGAGATGCACGAGGACCCGACCACCAAGATCGGCCGTCCGCGTCAGCTCTACACCGGCTACACCGAACGCGACTACGTGCAGATGGGCGATCGCTGAGCGACCGTTCCGACGCACCGCCTGACCGCCGAACACCCGACTCAAAGGAGAGTCCAGTGACCAGCACCGAGAAGCCAGTGGTCGAGTTCCAGGCGGGACCCCCGCCGGCCGACCTCACCATCTCCGACCTCATCGTCGGCGAGGGCGAGGAAGCCGCTCGCGGCGGCATCGTCGACGTCCACTACGTCGGGGTCGACTACGAGACGGGCGAAGAGTTCGATTCGTCGTGGGATCGCGGCCAGTCGGCCAACTTCCCGCTGGACCGGTTGATCCCGGGCTGGCAGGAAGGCATCCCCGGGATGAAGGTCGGCGGACGCCGCCAGCTGACGGTTCCGCCCGAGCTGGCCTACGGCTCCGCCGGTGCCGGACACCGTCTCTCGGGACGGACCCTCGTGTTCGTCATCGACCTGCTCGGAGTGGGCTGACGTCCGCCACCGAACTGGTCTGGCTCAGGCGCGATCTACGCCTGAGTGACCTCCCGCCGCTCGCCGCGGCCGCCTCGAGGACCGATTCGTCGGTCCTCGTGTGCTTCGTGGTGGACCCGCGGCTGGAGAAGTCCGCGGGCGAGCGGCGGCTCGCGTTCCTGTTCGACTCCCTGCGGGAACTGGACGACAAGCTCGACGGCAAGCTGCTCGTCGTGCGGGGCCGACCCGAGGTCGAGATCCCGAAGCTGGCCCGGGCGGTCGACGCCGAACGGGTGCACATCTCCGAGGACTTCGCCCCGTTCGGCCGCCGACGCGACGAGGCCGTCGCCGACGCGCTCGGCGACATCGAGCTCGTGGCCACCGGGTCGCCGTACCTCGTCTCACCCGGTCGTGTCACCAAAGACGACGGCGAGCCGTACAAGGTCTTCACCCCGTACTTCAAGCGGTGGCGTGACCACGGCTGGCGTGCGCCCGCCGACTCGTCGGTGCCTGCGAAGAAGATCGTCGATCCGTCCGAGCTGACGAAGACCGGGCGCATCAAGATACCGAAGTCGCCGACCGGGTTGTCGTTGCCCGCCGGTGAGGACGCGGCGCTCGAGCGGTGGGCCGAGTACGTCGACGACGGTCTCGCCGACTACGACTCCGGCCGCAACGATCCCGCGGGTGACAGCACCAGCCGGATGTCGGCGTATCTCAAGTACGGCAACATCCATCCCCGCACGATGGCCGCCGATCTCGGCAAGTCTGGTTCTGCTCCCCGAGGTGCGAAGGAGCGCAGCGACGGAGCCTCGAGGGGGCCGCAAGCGTATCTACGCGAACTCGCCTTCCGCGACTTCTACGCCGACGTGCTGTTCCACTGGCCACATAGCTTGTGGCACAACTGGAATCGACAGTTCGACGGCATCGACCTCGACACCGACAAGAAGGCCTACGAGCGTTTCGACGCATGGAAGGCAGGGCGTACCGGTTTTCCGCTCGTCGACGCCGGGATGCGTCAGCTCGCGGAGACCGGGTACATGCACAATCGGGTGCGCATGGTGACCGCGTCCTTCCTCGTCAAGGACCTGCACCTGCCGTGGTGGTGGGGAGCGGAATGGTTCCTCGAGCAGCTCATCGACGGTGACATGGCGTCGAACAACCACGGCTGGCAGTGGGCCGCCGGTACGGGAACCGATGCGGCGCCGTACTTCCGGGTGTTCAACCCCGAGGCGCAGGCCAAGAAGTTCGATCCCGACGGCGAGTACGTCCGACGCTGGGTCGGTGACGTCGAAGCCGACGACTATCCCGAGCCGATGGTCGATCACAAGGCCGAGCGTGAGGAAGCGCTCCGCCGTTTCGGCCAGATCTAGCTGATCTCAGAGGACGAGTCCGTCAGAATGGTGGCGGGTTCTCGAGGAAGTCGCGACGGTCGGCTTCGAGTTCGGCCTCGCGTCGTTTCTTGTTGCGGGCGCGTTCTTGTCGCCGGCGGGCCAGTTTGGCGTCCAGTCGGCTGGTTGTGCGCTCTGGGTTGTCGGTGGTGATCACCCGTGGGGTGGGTGGGGCTTGGGCGGCTTGTTCGAACCGGATCCGCCGCAGGTTGGGGAAGGTGTCTTCGAGGGTTTCGGCATCGCCGGGCAGGGTGACCCCTTCGGGGGTCTCGTATTCGGTGACCAGGCGTCCGTCGTCGTCGCGGTACTGCACATCGACCCAGTCCCCGTGGGTTTTGAACAGGTGACTAGGTCGGCATTTGGCGTTGAGGTTCTCACTCGACGTCGCTCCACCGCGGGCGGGGTCGGTGTGGTCGTACTCGGTGACGTGGTCGAGATCGCACGCGAACGCTGAACGGGTGCAGCCGGGTTCGGTGCAGTAGCCGTCGCGTACGCGTACGAAGTCAGCGCACGACGTGGTGGGCCGGTACCCGTTGCCGGGATGGGTTGCCGGGTAGACCACTGCGACCGATAGCGCGGTGGCATCGGCCGAGTCGCCGAAGTGCGCTGCGGTGGGCTCATTCTCACCGTCGGCTCGAGTGTCCTTGTCTGGTGCCGGGTGCTGGGCGGTCCGCCGCTGGTCATCGTCGTTGGTGCTGGGGGCGGCGTAGGTGGGTTGGGTGCGGGCGGGGGTGACCGGGGCCAGGGTGGCGTCGGGGCGGGCGGCGAGGTCACGGACGTGTTCGTCGCTGATGATGCCGTGTTCGTCGAGGAACCCCACCCCGGGTGCCCCGGCCAGGGTGGTGGCGTCGGTGACGACATGGATCACGATCTCGGCGCGGACCGCGTTGAGGACACTTTGCGGGTCGGGGATGTCGGCGGTGCACGGCTGTTCATCGTTGCACTGGCAGTCGAATGACGTGCGGGTCAACAGCGCGAACATCGCATCGGATCGTCGTATCCCCTGGGTGCGGGCGTCTCGCTTGCAGACGGAGTCGGCGAGGATGGCGACGGCTTTGGCCGAGATCCGCACGTTTTCCGCCGACATCACGGCGGTGAGTTCGGCGGTGCCGTCGGGCAGTTCGTGGGTCCACACCCCACGCTGGTCCATGGCGTCTTTGCGGCGTTGGCGTACCGCGTCGGGGTCGTGGCGGAAGACGAGGCGGTCGACCATGTCGCGCAACCGGGCCCGATCCCACACACCTGTTCGGCGGCGCACAGTGTCGGCGATCTCGGCATCCAACGCGGGGGTGATCGGGTCATCGGTGGGGATCAGTTCGGTGCGGGAGATGACCAACCGGATCTGCCACTGCGCCAGGACCCCGTCACGCAGCGTGTCCGCTACCTCGGGGAGCCGGTCACGTAGCGCGAGGGCCTCATCGATGAGGGTTTCGGCGTGGCGGCGGGACACCCCGGCTTGGCGGGCGATGCGGGCGGCGCAGTCGGCGTGGCCGTCCATGACGAACCCGGACGCGCTGGTGGTGATCAGGCGGTCGGTCATCGCCGCGATCGTCTGATAGCGGTGCCAGGCGAGGTAGGACTCGCCGCGCCGGGTGGCGTCGAGGCCGGCCATCAACATCACCATGTCGGTCTCGGCGGCGTGGGCAGGATCGACCCCGGCGATGTACTCGCCCGGTAGATCGGTCCACACCCGCACAACGCCCCCCCGACGCCTGTACTTGTCACCCGCCCCGAGCTGGGTGATCTGTTACCAACCAATGTAAACCCGACCACCGACAATTCCGGAAGAGTCTCCACAGCAGATGACGTCGTCGTAGACGAAATAGGTTCTGGGCGTTGCGGTATGGTGCCGTCCGGGTTGGCGGCGGATGAGATCGTCGGGTCGCCAGGTGGTTTCGACACGGCGACTCGCCTAGCGGCTCGTTGCCGGCTCAACCAGCGGGGGTGGGCGACTCGCCTRGCGGCTCGTTGCCGGCTCAACCAGCGGAGGGCGCGGCGAAGGGTCCTGCCACGCATCGCAACAGGACCCTTCGTGACGCTCGCAAGCTCGCTCCTCAGGGATCGGAGGGTGACGCTCACAAGCTCGCTCCTCAGGGGTCGGAGGGTGACGCTCGCAAGCTCGCTCCTCAGGCTCAGCGGGCGAGCTTGAGTACCTCGCCCCAGCCGATCCGCGAGCCGGTGCGCAGGATGGACCGCTGGTAGATCCGCGCGGCGATCCAGGTGGCCGCAGCACAGGCGGCGCCCATCAGGCCGAAGGTGACGATGATCTGGACGGCATCGGTGTCGCCGGTCGCGATGCGCATCGGCATGAGTGCCGCGCTGAACGGCGGTATCCAGCTGAGCACCTCGATCAGCGTCGAATCCATCGCCTGCACACCGAAGATGCCGGAGTACAGCACCGCGACCGCGAGGAATGTCAGCGGCGCGGACGACGAGTTCAGCTCCTCCTGCCGGGAGACGATGGCCCCGGTTGCCGCGTAGAGCGAGGAGAAGAACAGGAAGCCGAGGATGAACCAGGCGATCACCGCCGCGAACATCCCGATGGCGGCGCCCGGAAGGGTGAGGATTCCGGTCGCGGTTCCCGCGATCAGCGCGGTGGCACCGAGCAGTACCACCTGCCCGAGGGCGACCACACCGATGCCGATGATCTTGCCCCACAACAGATGCAGCGGCTTGATGGTCGCCAGGAGCAGTTCTACGACGCGCGACGTCTTCTCCTCGACGACGCCGACGGCGACCATCGTGCCGCCCATCATGATCGCGGTGACGAGCAGCACCACGCCGACCATCGCGATGAGCAGGCGCTGTCCCTCGTCTGGGTTGTCCGGTTCGGTCTGCGAGACCGAGATGTCCACGGTCGGCAGGGCGGCGGCGTCGACACCGCGTTCGGCCAGTGCCGCAGAGAGATTCGCCTGCGACACCGCGGTGCGGATCGGGCCCTCCACAGCCGGTTCGAGGCTGTCCTTGGTGATGATCACATACGATCCCGGCGTCTCTCCGGGCACCAGCGCGGCCTTCACGTCGCCGCTGTTGACCCGATCGCGTGCCTGTTCGACGGTGTCGGCCGGCTCGGTGGCGATCGTCGTGCCGGAGGCCTCACCGACGGAGACGATGGATTCGGTGACGGCGGCCGGCTGACCCACGACGGCGACCTTCTCGACGTCGTCGCCGCCGGAGAACAGGTTGATGATGATGGACCCGGCGACGATCACGATCATCAGCAGCGCGGTACTGACGACGAAGGACTTGGTCTTGGCGCGCGTGGTGATCTCGCGGCCGGCGACGAGTCGGATCGCCTGTGCGGCAGATGCTCTCGGATCGGAACCGGTGGTGGACACCGGGGTGTCGGGTAGCGTGGTCATGCGGAAACCACCTCTCGGAACAGGTCGGTCAGGGACGGGGTCGAGGTCGCGAACCGGTGCACCGGCCCGTTCTGGAGGGCGGTCGCCAGGATCAGCTGATCGTCGGCGATCTCAGGGTCGATCAGCAGGCGGGTCATCTCGCCGTAGTCGACGCCGCGGACACCGGGCAGGGAGTCGGCCCACGCGACATCGGCACGCGGCCCGGTGATCTCGAGCGTGATGCCCTCGCGTGCACGCAGGTCGTCGACCGTGCCGAGGGCGCGCATCTCACCGCGCGCGATGATGCCCACCCGGTTGCAGAGTCGCTGCACGAGGTCGAGTTGGTGCGAGGAGAAGATCACCGGGATACCCTCGGCAGCCTTCTCTTTGAGCACGTCGCTCATCACGTCGACGGCGACGGGGTCCAGGCCCGAGAACGGCTCGTCGAGCACCAGGACGCTGGGATCGTGGACCAGGGCGGCGGCGAGCTGGACCCGCTGCTGGTTGCCGAGGCTCAGGTCGGCGACGTTGTCGTCGTAGCGCCCGCCCACGCCGAGGCGGTCGGTCCAGCGTTGTACGGAGTCCTGCGCCTCGGCCGCCGACATCCCATGCAGCCGTGCGAGAAAGGTCA
This sequence comes from Gordonia sp. UCD-TK1, assembly GCF_001691435.1. NCBI lineage: Bacteria > Bacillati > Actinomycetota > Actinomycetes > Mycobacteriales > Gordoniaceae > Gordonia > Gordonia sp. UCD-TK1. Next base: position 27,005 of record NZ_LZMP01000018.1, read on the forward strand.
GCTGTTCGCCGACCTTCATCTTGGGGTACAGGCCCCGCTCCTCGGGCATGTACCCGATCCGCCGACGCAGGTCGAGGTCGATCGTCTGGGTGCCGAGGCGAACCTCTCCGGCGTCGGCGGCCAGTACGCCGAGGATGATGCGCATGGTGGTGGACTTGCCGGCGCCGTTGCTGCCGACGAACCCGAAGATCTCGCCGGGGTCGACGGAGAAGGTCATGTCGCGCAGCGCGATGAGGTCTCCATAGCGTTTGTGGAGCCCGTCGACGATCAGTGGTGCGGTCATTGCGCACTCTCCTCACTGGGGATGGTGGTCGGGTCGGATGTCGATGACGCGAAGTCCTCGGGATCGGGATCGGCCATCCACCAGGCGGTGAGCATGGTCGGTACGCAGATCGCGGCCAGGACGAGCGTGATGAGCAGGATGGCCGATCCGTAGACCGCCTGGCCGGACACCTGGTCGTCGAAGCTGAGGACGACCAGCACCGCGTACGGGATGAACATCAGGCTGTACAGAACGGTGAAACCGATGGAACGCGCCGAATTGCGTTGCGCCACCTGGATCTCGTCGAGGGCGGTGACCGGCGTGTCGGCGATCGACCCGGTGACGATCCGTGTCAGGTACAGGGTCGTGATGATGCCGGCGAGTCCGATCAGGAAGGGCACCAGAAAGATGCCGGTGTCGAAGAACGCGAGAATCGAGCTGAGGATCAGCAGGATGGCGAAGAACGCCTGCACGAGCACGAGCCGTCGATAGGTTCGCCGGGTGCGCCACGAGGTGAGGCGGTGGGCGTTCTTGTCGTTGAACTCCTGGTGCCGGCGGCCCCGCCACTCCTCGTAGCGGCGCCAGAGGGCGGGTGTGGCCTCCTCGGGGATGGCCGAATTGGGGTCGTTCATCGTTCACCTCCGGACTCGTCGGTGTGGGTGGCTGGATGCAGGTCTTGACGTGGCGACGATTCGCGCCGGTACAGTGCCGACGACATCGCCCCGAACTCGTGCCGGCTGAACACCGCCTCCACCGGTAAATCGAAGACGTCGCAGATGCGGAACGCCAGGTCGAGGCTGGGGTAGTTGTCGCCGCGCTCGAGTGCGCCCACCGATTGGACGTTGATGCCGACGACTGCGGCGAGTTCGGCCCGCGACATCCGACGCTCCGCCCGCAGCACGCCGATGCGGTTGTAGATGGGGAGCTTTTCCCCACGGCGTATTGGACTCACCTGACTCAGTGTTGTGAAAACACAACACCTTGTCAAGTGGTGGCAACTACTTCGCGCCCCCGCGGGAACGTGAGGGCACCCCGAGCAGCTCGGCCGCGACCCGTGCCGCCTCCCGTCCGGCGCGGTTGGCCCCGATCGTCGAGGCCGACGGGCCGTAGCCGAGCAACTGGATCCGGGGATCGGCGTCGACGACCGTCGCGAGGCGGCCGGACATCGTGATGCCGCCACCCGGCGCGCGCAGGCGTAACGGGGCGAGATGGTCGATGGCGCTGCGAAAGCCGGTGTTCCAGAAGATGACGTCGACATCCAGATGCTCCGGGACGTCCGGGTGATCGGGGGAGTCGCCGGATGGTCCGTCGCAGTCCCAGCACACCCCGGTCTCGGTGATGCGCGTGAACATCGGACGCCACGCGAGGATTCCGTCGCGCTGCGCGGCCGCGATCGCGGGGGTGAGTGCCAGCCCGGTCACCGACACCACCGAGGTGGGAGGGAGCCCGGCGCGCACCCGCCGTTCGACGCGGGCGACGGCCTCGCGCCCTTGCTCGGGGGTGAACGGTTCGGGGTTGAAGACGGGCTCGCGCCGGGAACACCAGAACGTCTCGCTGCCGGGCGCCACCCGGGCGATCTCGATCAGCAATTGGATGGCGGAGATGCCCGCACCGACGACCAGGACCCGCTTGCCCTCGAACTCCGCGGGGGAGGTGTAGTCGTGCGTGTGCAGCTGCCGGCCGCGGAAATCGGCGGCCCCGGGGATATGAGGGATGAACGGACGGTCCCAGGTGCCGGTGGCGTTGACGATGAGTTTCGAGGTGACCGACCCGCCGTCGCCCAGCTCGGCGCCGAAGCCGTCGTCCTCGCGGCGCACGGCGCGCACGTGCACGGGTCGATGCACGGTCAGGCCGAACTTCTCCTCGTACCGCCCGAAGTACTCCGGGACGGCGGTGGCCGCCGGGAGCTCGTCACAGTCCAGGCCGAGAGCCTCGACGAGGCCCCACCCCGGCAGGTCGTGGACGCGGTTGGCGGTGGCGAGGGTGAGCGTCGGCCACCGGAACTGCCAGGCGCCGCCGGGCCCGGGGGCATGGTCGAGCATCTGGTAGCGATCGCCGAGGCCGAACCGCTCGAGAAAGTAGGCCGCCGATAGTGCGGCCTGTCCGCCGCCGATGATCAACACATCCGAGTGCGGTGCGGGCGCTGCGCCGGCCGGGGAGATCTGCACGTCCCCACCTTGTCACGACGTGTCGAATGGGTGCGGTGGGTAGGTTGGGGCCCATGATTCACTCCACCACCGACGGAGCGGTCGTCACGATCGAGCTGGATCGGGCCGACAAGCGCAACGCCCTGAACGACGAGATGCTCGCCGGCCTGTCCGATGCGTTCGACGCCGCACTCGGATCCGGCGCGCGCGCCATCGTGGTGACCGGGCGGGGGCCGGTGTTCAGTGCCGGCGCCGACCTGTCCGGTCCCGTGTACGAGAAGGGCTTTCTCGACACCCTCGTCGGGACCCTGAAGAAGATCGAGTCATCCCCGGTGCCCGTGCTCGCGGCGCTCAACGGCTCCGCGATCGGCGCGGGGCTGCAGCTCGCGATGGCCGCCGACCTCCGGGTGATGGCGCCGGATGCGATCGCGGGCATTCCGGCGGCGAAACTCGGTGTCGCCGTTGATGAATGGACCATCCGACGCCTGGTGTCGCTGGTGGGGGCGGGGCAGGCCCGGGGGATGCTGATCGGGTGCGATCCGCTGACCGCCGATCGAGCGCACGCACTCGGGTTCGCCAACCGCATCGGCGACCTCGCCGACGCGCAGCACTGGGCGGACACGATCGCCGGCCTCGCCCCGTTGACGCTGCAGCACTACAAGCTCGTCCTGAACGGCGACGGTGCGCGCGACGCCGCGCCCGAGGATCGGGCGGCGGCGATGATGCGTGCATGGGAGAGCGACGACCTGCGGGAGGGCCGCGCGGCCCGGGCCGAGAAGCGTCCGCCGCGGTTCACCGGGTCCTGACCCGGGGGGGGGGCGACGCTACCGGCGGTGGATCGGTCCGTCGCCGACGTGCAGCGGTGCGCCGGTGGCGCCGTGCCGCTCGGCGATGAGTTGCGCCGCGATGGCGACTGCGACCTCGCCCGGGGTGTGCCCGCCGAGATCGAGGCCCAGGGGTGAGCGCAGCCGGTCGAGTCGGACGTCGTCGACGCCCGCCTCGCGGAGTCGTTGGTCGCGATCGGCAACCGTCCGCCGCGACCCGAGTGCACCGACGAAGCCGAGTTGCCGACAGCCGAGTGCCACCTGCAGGGTCGGCACGTCGAACTTCGGGTCGTGCGTCATCACGCAGACCGCGGTCGACGGACCGACCAGGCCGTCCCGGATCTGTTCTGCCAGATAGCGATCCGGCCAGGAGACGACGACCTCGTGGGCGTCGGGGAAGCGTTCGGGGGTGGCGAACACCGGTCGTGCGTCGACGACCGTCACCCGCATGCCGAGACCGGCCCCGATCGAACTGAGTGCACGCACGAAGTCGTTGGCGCCGACCAGGATCAACCGGGCCGGCGGCCCGAAGGTCTGCACGAAGGTCCGGGGACGTTCGTCGGACGGGGCATCGCAGTCGTCGACGCCGATGAGGCCGGTCCGGCCGGTGGCGAGGAGGTCGGCGACGTCGCGGTCGAGGCGGCGCCACGGCTGCTGTGAGGCGGCGGTGGCGAAGTACCAGTCGGTCTCGTCGGTGAGGGTCGTGGCCCACGAGACGGGTTCGCCGGCGTCGATCGCCGCCGCGAGTCGGTCGAGCTGGCCGCGCCGACCGCTGCTCGGTGCGACACGTTCGACGAGAACTTCGATGTGCCCGCCGCAGGTCAGACCCGGCGCGGGACTGTCGGGATCGTCGACGCCGTACTGTTCGACGATCGCGACCCCGTCGGCGAGGACGTCGCGGGCGGTGTGCACGAGAGCGGATTCGACGCAGCCACCGGAGACCGAACCGATCACGGTGTCGTCCTCGGTCACGATCATGGCCGCGCCGAGCTCGCGGGGTGCCGATCCCGACGCGCCGACGACCCGGCAGAGTGCGACCGGACGCGCGTCGTCGCCGTCGAGGAGTTCGGTCAGGGACCGCAGGACGTCGCGCATGTACTCCAGTGGACCAGATCTCCCCGACTGCGGCCACGTGGGCGGCGGCCGGCCGACGTCACGACTTCTCGATGATCCCGGGGGCGCTGGCCGAACCCGCCGCACGGTAGCCGAACATGCGGCTGAGATCGGCGGCCGCGGAGACGACGGTCGCGGTCAGCTCCTCCGTGTCGTCCGGGTCGAGCCGATAGCGCGGGCCGGAGACGCTCAGGGCCCACACGATGGTGCCCGTGTGATCGCGTACCGGTGCGGCAATCGCCACCAGGCCGACCTCGAGTTCCTCCACCGCCATCGCCCAACCCCGGCGCTCGACCTCGCGCAGGTCGGCGACGAGGTCGTCGATGTCGACGACCGTGTGGTCGGTGAACCTGGTCAACCCGCCCGCGAAGGTCTCGCGCACCTCATCTTCGGACAGACCTGCGAGCAGGACCTTCCCCGAGGACGTCGCGTGAGCGGGGGAGGCCTGGCCCACCCAGGTGCGGAGGGCGACCGCGGACGGTCCTTTGGCCTCGACGACGTTGATCGCCTGCGACTCGGCGAGGACGGCGAGATTGGTGGTCTCACCGGTCTGCGCGGCCAGCGCGTCACAGGTGTCCTGCCCACATCTGGTCATGTCGAGGGTTGCCATCGTCGACCCGGCGAGGCGGACCACCGTGAGGCCGATCCGGTACTTGCGACCGTCCGGTACCTGCTCGACGAAACCGCGTGCCTCGAGTGACGAGACGATTCGGGAGACGGTGGATTTGTGGACGCCGAGCTCGACGGCGAGTTCGGTGATGCCGGCCGACCCGGCGGACCCGATGAGCTCCAACACCTGCAGTGCCCGATCGACCGCGCCCCCCGGACGTTCGGTCTCCGCTCTCTGCTCAGTCATCGCAGCGCCCAGGGTACCGGTCGGGGCGGGTGGGACCGGAACCGCGTCGCGAACCGCGGCAAGCCGTCCCGGGCGGGTCACGGGCGTCGGTGGGTACCCGGAACCGCTCATCTCCGGATCCGGGTCATCTGGGGATCGACCACCGGGTCGGCGATGACGACGGCCGTGTGATGGGTGGTCTGGTAGGCGACGTCGACCGAGGTGTCGTCGGGGAGTTCGGCGGGCAACCAGGCGTAGGCCAGGCACGCGCCGACCGTCGCCGACCACCCGGCGCTGGTGACGTAGCCGACGACCCGGCCGCCCACCGATACCGGCTCCTTGCCCAGGACGACCGCCGCCGGATCGGTGAAACGCAGGGTGCGCAGCGTGTTCGGCGCATCACGCTCGGCCAGGGCGGCGCGGCCGAGGAAGTCGTCCGCGGTCTTGCGGATGGCGAAACCGAGCCCGGCAGCAGCGGGCGTGTGCTCGGTGGTCATGTCGGAACCGGCCGCCCGATAACCCTTCTCGATCCGCAGGCTGTTGAAGGCGATCCGGCCGGCCGCGATGATGCCGTGGAGATCGCCCGCCGCTGCCACCGCGTCCCACAGCGCCGGTCCGTCGGCCGCGGAAGTGTAGATCTCCCAACCGAGTTCGCCCACGTACGAGACCCGCATCAATGTCACCGGGATTCCGGCCACGGTGGTGGTGAGCGCACGGAAGTAGCGGAGGCCGTCGTTGGTGAGGTCGGCCGGCGTGAGCGGTGCCAGCACGTCGCGCGCCAGCGGGCCCCAGAGACCGAGACAGCAGGTGGCCGTAGTGATGTCGCGCAGGACGACCGAGCCGTCCGCCGGGAGGTGCCGGTTGATCCAGTCGAAGTCCAGCGGACCGTTGGCGCCCACCTGGAACACGTCGTCGGCGAGCCGGGCGACGGTCAGATCCGAACGGATGCCGCCCTTCTCGTCGAGCATCAGCGTGTAGGTCACCGAACCGACGGACTTGTCCATCTTGTTGGTGGTGAGGTGTTGAAGAAGGGCGAGCGCACCCGGACCCGACAGCTCGAACCGGGTCAGCGGGGTCATGTCGTACATCGCGACGTGGCTGCGGGTATGCGCCGCCTCGGCGACGGAGACAGGCGACCAGTGCCGGGCCGACCAGCTGTCGCGCTCCGGTACGACGAGCCCGTCGGCGAGCTTCTGATCGAGCAGCGGACGGTTGGCCTCGTACCAGGCGGGCCGCTCCCAGAGTCCGCTCTCCCAGAATTCCGCTCCGAGTTCGGCCTCGCGATCGTGGAAGGGGCTGAGACGCACGTTGCGCGGGGCCTTGCGCTGATCGTGCGGGTGGATGATGTCGTAGACTTCCACGAAGGCCTGCGAACTCGTGGTGAGGATGAAGTCGTCGGTGAGTGCGTCGTCTTCGAAGCGGTACAGGTCGGTCTCGTGGACGTCGATACCGGGGGTGCCGTCGATCATCCACTCCGCCATCGTCTTCGCGACACCCGCCGAGTGGGTGACCCACACGGCCTCGGCGACCCAGAAACCGGCCAGGTCGCGATGTTCGCCCATGACCGAATGGCCGTCGGCGGTGAACGAGAAGATCCCGTTGAAGCCCTCCTCGACCTTGCCGTTGCCGAGTTCGGGTAGCAGGGCCACCGAGTGCTGCCACGCGTCGTCGAAGTCCTCCGGGGTGAACATGAGCTTGGAGGGCATGTCCGCCAGTGTGATCGCAGTGTCGTGGTCCAGGTCGCCCACGTCCGAGGGCATCGGCCGGTGACCGTAATAGCCGATGCCGATCCGGTCGCCGTGTTCGCGGTAGTACAGGTCGCGGTCCTGGTGGCGCAGGATCGGGAGCGTCGCCTCGGCCAGGGCGGAATTGACGCCGCGGCGGGAGTCGACCGGCGTGGTGATCGCGTACTGATGTGCCATCGGGACCAGGGGGATGGTCAGTCCCACCCGGCGGCCGAACTCGCGGCCCCAGAAACCGGTGCAGCACACCACGATGTCGGCGTCGACGACTCCGGTCGTGGTGCGGACCCCACGCACCTCACCGTTGGCCTCGACCACGTCGACCACCTCCTGTCCGCCACGGAACTCGGCGCCGCGCGCCATCGCGCGGCGGGCCTGGGCCTCGACCGCGCGCAACGCTTTCGCGAGGCCGTCGTTCGGCGTGTGCAGCCCGCCGAGGACAGCATCGCGTTCGAGGAGCGGATGCATCGCAGCGCATTCCGCGGGGTCGACGAGTCGGTGTTCGACGCCACGAGCGGCCGCCCACCCGGCCTTGCGATGCAGGTCCTCCCACCGTTCCGGGGTGGTGGCCAGTTCCAGTCCGCCCACCGGGTTGAAGCACCAGCCGTCGGGATGAGCGAGCGCGGAGAACTTCTCGATCGTGTAGGAGGCGAGCGCGGTCATCGTCTTGGACGGATTCGTCGCGAAGACGAGGCCCGGCGCGTGCGAGGTCGACCCGCCGGTGGCGAAGAGCGGGCCGCGGTCGAGGACGGTGACGTCGGTCCAACCGCGCTGGGTGAGCTCGTCGGCGAGTGAGGTACCGACGATGCCGGCGCCGACGATCACGACTTTCGGTGCAGCCATGGGGAACAATCCTTTTCGGGCAGGTGTGGGTCAGGGCTTGGTCAGGTGAAGACCACGGTGCTGGTCCCGTTCATCAGCACCCGGTGCTCGCTGTGCCACCGCACGGCGCGCGACAGGGCCAGCGCCTCGGCGTCGCTGCCGACAGTGGCGAGTCGGCGCGGATCGTGGGTGTGGTCGATGCGGATGACCTCCTGCTCGATGATCGGGCCCTCGTCGAGGTCGGGGGTCACGTAGTGCGCGGTCGCGCCGACGTACTTGACTCCGCGCTGATGTGCCTGGTGATACGGCTTGGCGCCCTTGAAGCCCGGCAGGAACGAGTGGTGGATGTTGATGGCCCGGCCGCGCAGTGCCGAACAGGTCTCGTCGGAGATGATCTGCATGTACCGGGCGAGGACGACCAGATCGACGTCGTAGGACGACACCAGGTCGAGCATCGCGTTCTCGGCCGCCGGCTTGGTCTCCGGGGAGACCGGTAGATGGTGAAACGGAAGGCCGGCCGATTCGGTCATCGGGGCCAGATCGGTGTGGTTGGAGGCGACGGCGACCAGCTCACCGCCGAGGGTGCCCGAACGCCAGCGGAAGATCAGGTCGTTGAGGCAGTGCCCCAGTCGAGAGACCATCACCAGGATCCGCTGCGGTGTCTGGTCGTTGATCGAGTATTCGGCGCCCAGACCGGTGGCGAGATGATCGAAAGCCGCCGACAGCTGCTGTGAGCCGGACTCGTGGGCGGACGCGAATTCGGTACGTACGGAGAGGGTGTGGGTCATCGGGTCGTCGTACTGCTGATGGTCGAGCACCTCGCAACCGTGGCTGTAGAGGAACGAGCTGATCGCGTGCGTGACGCCGCTGCGCGACGGGCATCGCAGGGTGAGGGTGAATCGATGAGACATGGGGTTCCTCTACGGCAGCGGGGAAGGAGCGGGCACGATGGCGTACTCGGTGGCGGCGTCGACGAGCCACGCGGCGAGGTAGTCGGCGTAGGAGCTGCGGACGAGGACGGCGAATCCGTCCGGAACGCGATGCACGATCACCGCGGCCTGGGCCAGCAGTGTCTGGGCCACGTCGTCGGGCCCGAAGCTCCTCGGCGACAGATCGATCGCGCAACCATGGGCGAGGATCGTCTCGGCGTGCGGGCCGCCGAGGACCAGGCGGGTGCGCTGGCCGGAGGCATCGGCGACATACGCGCCGCCCTGCGCACGGTCGGCCATCGCCGCGGCGAACTCGTGCGGTGCGATGCTGGCCGCGTAGGCGAGATACTCGTCAGGACCCAGCCAGACGACCGTGGTGTCCCCGTCGCGCGTCATCCGGCAGGCGCCGGGCAGGTCGAGCCGCTCCGCCGCGGCGGGTTCAGTCGGTCGGATCACCGTCTGCGCCACCGGGGTCGGGCGCAGTAGTACGGCCGGGGCCAGTTCGGCGAATCGCGCCGACCAGTTCTGCAACGGTGGGACCGGTTCGAGCGCGCCGGTGTCCGGCAGAGAGTGCACGGTGGTGTCAGCCATCGCGTCGGGCTCCTTCCGCGTCGACGAAAACGGTTGTGGTGATCTCGACTTCGCACAGCGTGTCCCCGATGGGGACATCGAGCCGGCTGCCGATGAGGTCGCGACCGCCCTTCACCAGCGCAAGGGCGAACGGGCGGTCCAGCTCGGCGCTGCGATAGCTCGACGTCACGTGCCCCAGCATCGGCACCGGCGGCGGTGGCAGGGTGCGGTCGACGCGGTGGGAGATGATCTGCGAACCCTCGGGGAGCCGGGTGCTGCCGTCGACCGGCAGCAGTCCGACGAGGTGCTTGCGGTCGGGTGCCGTCGCGGATTCACGCGCGAATGATCGCTTGCCGATGAAGTCCGGCTTCTTCTTCGAGACCGCCCAGCTCATCCCGAGGTCGTGGGGCGTGACGGTGCCGTCGGTGTCCTGGCCGATGATGGGATAGCCCTTCTCGGCGCGCAGGACGTGCATCGTCTCGGTCCCGTAGGGGGTGATGGCGTGCGGTTCACCGGCGTCGATGAGTGTCTGCCACACCGCCTGGGCATAACCGGCCCCGACGTTCACCTCGTAGGCGAGTTCCCCGGAGAAGCTGATCCGCCCGATCCGCACGGGCACGCCGCGAAAGGTGGTGTCCCGCCACGTCATGAACCCGAACGCATCGTTCGAGACGTCCAGATCGGGGAACACGGTGCCCACCACGTCGCGCGAGCGTGGGCCGACCACCGGGAACGTGGCCACCTGGTCGGTCAGCGAGGTCATCCACACCCGGAGGTCCGGCCATTCGGTCTGATGCCATTCCTCCATCCAGTCGAGGACGGCCGCGGCGTTGCCGGTCGTGGTGTACAGGGTGTAGCGGTCGTCGGCGATCCGCATCACGGTGCCGTCGTCGAACACCATGCCGTCCGCGCCGCACATGACGCCGTAGCGGACCTTGCCGACTGCGAGGGTGCTCATCATGTTGGTGTAGAGCAGGTCGAGGAAGGCCGGGGCGTCGGGCCCGGCGACATCGATCACGCCGAGGGTCGAGCCGTCGAGGATGCCCACTCCCGTTCGTACGGAGGCACATTCGCGGAGGACCGCGTCGTGCATGTCCTCGCCGCCACGAGGGTAGTACCGCGGCCGTTTCCACTGGCCGACGTCTTCGAAGACGGCGCCGCGCTCGACGTGCCAGTCGTGGATCGGGGTCCGCCGCACCGGGTCGTACCGTTGGCCGCGATCACGTCCGGCGAGCGCGGCGAAGGTCACCGGGGTGTAGGGAGGACGGAAGGTGGTGGTGCCGGCGTCGTTCACGGCGATGCCGAGCATCTCCGCGACGATGCCGGAGGTGACGATGCCCGAGGTCTTGCCCTGGTCGTGCCCGGTGCCGATGGTGGTGTAGCGCTTGACGTGTTCCACCGATCGCATCCCGGCACCCAGCGCCCGGGCGATGTCGGCGACGGTCGCGTCGCGCTGGAGGTCGACGAACGAGCGGGTGTCGTCGTCGGGACTGCCGGGCACGTACCAGCAGACGGCCGGCGCGGCCGGAATCCGCTCGGTGACGCGCGGGATGGCGCGCAACTCCGGTGGCGCCATACCGAGTCCGGCGAGGGTCGCCACCGCACCGCGTCGACCGTCGGCCAGGCAGTCACCCAGTGTGGTCGAACCCGCTGCGGCACCGACGATCTCGGTCTCTGACACGGTTCCCGTGGGCAGGAAGGTCGCGGCTCGGTCGTCGAAGGCGATGGTTCCGCGCAGTTGACTCCAGAGGTGTACCGCCGGATTCCAACCGCCACTGACCAGGACGGTGTCGCAGACCAGGGACGAGCCGTCGCTGAGGTCGATCCCGGTGACCGCATCGGTGCCGTGCGCTCGGATCACGGTCGTACCCGCGAGGATCGGGATGCCGCGCCGGCGGGCCTTCTCGCCCAGGTCCGCGCTGACGGCCGGGCGGACGTCGACGACGGCGGGAACCGAGACCCCGGCGTCGACGAGCGCGAAGGCCGCGGTGTAGGCGGAATCGCATGCGGTGAAGACCACGGCCGTCCGGCCGACCCGGACGCCGTAGCGGCTGAGGTAGTCACCGCCGGCGCCGGCCAGCATGACCCCGGGCACGTCGTTGCCGGCGAAGACGATCGGTCGCTCGTGGGCGCCGGTGGCGAGAACGAGACGACGAGCCCGGATACGGTGCACCCGTTGCCGGGAGAGGTGTGCGGGGGCGTCGCTGCCGAGGTGGTCGGTGCGGTGCTGGACGGCCAGGACGAAACCGTCGTCGTAGGCACCGAACGCAGTCGTACGGGTCAGGTGCGTGACGTGCGGGTGCGAATCGAGTTCGGCGACGGCTTCGGCCACCCAGGCGACGCCGGGAGTACGGCCACCGGGTTCGCTGCGCTCGTCGACCAGGAGAACGTGGGCTCCGCCACGGGCGCAATTGAGGGCCGCCATCAGGCCCGCGGCGCCCGCACCGACGACGAGCACGTCCGGATGGTGGTGCAGCGAGTCGTATCGGGCGTCGTCGACGGTGCTGCTCAGCTTTCCCCAGCCCGGTACCCCGTGGGCGACGAGGCCGGGACACAGGGCGACGGTGGTGGCCGGCACCATCGGTTCCACGAACGGGGCGTCGATGCCGACCTGCGCGGTGGCGTCCTCGGCCCAGGCTCCGGTGACGCCGCGCGGGCGCCCGAGGTTGACGCTGGTGGTGACCACCCGCACCCCGTTGGCGAGCAGGGCCGACGCGAGGGTGTCGCCCGCGTAGCCGCGGTAGGTGACCCCGTCGAACACGAAGTCGATCGGCGTGCTCCGGTCGATGCGTCCACCGGCTCCGGTCCGGAACGGCTGAGCGGGAGTGGATTTCGGGTCGGTGGTGCTCATCGGGCTGCTCCGGATGCGGGTTCGGTGGGGGATGCGGTGGCGGGCGACCGCGAGGGCACCGTCTCGCCGGTGAAGGCGTGCGTGCGTGTGTCGCGCTCGACGGTGAACCACTGGCGGCACCCGGTGGTGTGGCACCACCGTTCGGTCATCGCCCCCTTGGGATTGGGCCGGAAGAACAAGTAGTGTGCCCACGCGGTGTCGTCGAGGTCGGCGGGTCGCTCGGGATAGGCGACACCGGCCGCGGCACCGTAGTGGAACTCGGTTTCCTCACGGGGCCCGCAGTGCGGGCAGCGGATCATCTGCATCGTGGTGTCCTCGGCGGTGGCTGGTTCAGTGGGCGACGGCGGCCGCGCCGTGCTCGTCGATGAGGCGGCCGGTGACGAACCGGTCGAGGGTGAACGGTGCGTTGACGGCGTGCGGGCTGCCGGTGGCGATCGTGTGCGCCAGCGCCCAACCGACGCCCGGGGTCGCCTTGAATCCGCCGGTGCCCCAACCACAGTTGAGGTAGAGGTTCTCGTACGGGGTGGCACCGACGATGGGTGAGGCGTCGGGGGTGACGTCGACGATCCCGCCCCATGTCCGCAGGAGGCGGGCCCGCCCGAACACCGGGAACAGCTCCACCGCGGCAGCCATCTGACGCTCGATGATGTGGAAGGCGCCGCGCTGCCCGTATCCGTTGTAGGAGTCGACCCCGGCGCCCATCACCAGCTCACCCTTGTGGGCCTGGGACACGTAGACATGCACCGCGTTCGACATCACCACGGTCGGGTGGATGGGCTCGAGGAGTTCGGACACCAGGGCCTGCAGCGGATGACTCTGGATCGGAACCCGGAAACCGAGCTGGTCGGTGAGCGTCGAGGTGTGTCCGGCGGCGCACAGCGCGACGGTGCCCGCAGCGATGCGGCCGCGGGTGGTCTCGACGCCGACCACCCGGTCGCCGTCGGTGACGAACCCGGTGACCTCGCAGTTCTGGATGATGTCGACGCCCGCATCGCTGGCGCTGCGAGCGAAACCCCAGGCGACGTAGTCGTGTTTGGCGATGCCGCCACGGGGTTGAAAGGTCGCGCCCAGCACCGGATAACGGATGTCGGAGGAGGTGTTGACGATCGGGCACACCTCCGCGACCTGCTTGGGATCCAGCCATTCGGCATCGATGCCGTTCAGCCGATTGGCCTCCACCCGCCGGATGCTGTCGCGCACATCCTGTTCGGTGTGGGCGAGGTTGAGTACGCCGCGCTGACTGAAGAGGATGGGGTATCCGAGCTCGTCCTCGAGACCCTCCCACAGCTTCAGCGAGTGCTCGTAGATCCCGGCGCTCTCGTCCCAGAGATAGTTGGATCGGATCAGGGTGGTGTTGCGCGCCATGTTGCCGCCGGCCAGCCAACCCCGTTCCAGGACGGCGACATCGGTGATGCCGTGGACCCGGGCGAGGTAGTGTGCCGTGGCGAGACCGTGGCCGCCGCCGCCGACGATGACGACATCGTAGGAGGACTTGGGTTCGGGTGCGCGCCAGAGGAACTCGGGGTGGTGGGGGAGGTGGGCGCCCGGGGGCGCCAGGCCCGCGGGACGCGGTGTCTTCTGGCTTGTCATCGTCGAGTCTCCCTCAGAAATCGATCACGACCGGGGACAGGGGTTCGGCGCAGCAGAGCAGGATCTTGCCCTGCGCGATCTCTCGTGGGCGGATACCGCCCTGGTGGTTCATGACCACGTCGCCGGAGACCTTGCGGACCTTGCAGGAACCGCACAGGCCCACACCACACGTCGATGGCAGGGTGACGCCCGCTTTGGCGGCGGCGGCGAGGATCGTGGTGCCGGGACCCACGGTGACCCGCCGGGCGCGTCGGGAGAAAGCGACGACCACGCCGGTGTCGGACTCCGACTCGTCATCGGTGGGCAGGCTGAACCCGAAGCTCTCCTCGTGGATCCGAGCGAGAGCCGAGCCGGCCGACACCAGTGCGCCGCGCACCTCGCTGCGAAAACGCCCGGGGCCGCAGAGAAACACCTCGCGGTCACCGAGGTCGGGGCAGACCCGTTCGAGCATCGCGCGGTCGATGCGCCCGCGGTGTCCGGTCCAGTCGGGGAAGTCGCCGGCGGCCATGCGCGTCGCCGCGAACGCCAGTGTCACGTTCGGATGCCGACGGGCGAGTTCCTCGAGTTCGTCCCGGAATGGGATGTCGTCGACATTGCGCGCACTGTGCACGAAGGCGATGTCGAGCGGGGACTCGCTGTCGGTGACCGATCGGAGCATGGACATCACCGGCGTGATGCCACTCCCGGCCGAGACGAACAGGTACTTCTCGGCCGGACGAGCGGTGTAGGTGAATCGACCCAGCGGTCCGGAGGCGGTGATCATCATGCCTTCGACCATGTTGTCGTGCAACCAGTTCGAGACATGGCCCCCGGTCACGCGCTTCACCGAGATCGACAGGCCCCCCGGCCGGGTCGGGGGTGAGGAGATGCTGTAGCAGCGCTGGACGGGCCGGCCGTCGATCTCCACGGTCATCGCCAGGAACTGACCGGGGGCGAAGACGAAGGTCCGGTGGTCGTCCGGGTCGCCGGCCGGATCCCCGGCAGCGGAGCGCGACGGCGACCCGCCCGCGACCCGGAAGGTGAACGTCGCCATGTCCCGGGTGGTGTCGGTGCGGGACACGCACTGGAGGAAGATGTTGTCGGCCATGGTCGCTCTCAGGCTCCCGCCGCGTCGAAAGGGCCGTCGGCGGCCGGGATGTCGAGTCGGCGGCGCAGCATCGTGACATACCAGTTGACGAAGGCCTCGACCTGGATCTCCGACGTACTGTAAGGGCCGGGAACGTAAGCGGGATCGCTGATGCCGCTGTGCGCGAGCGCAACGAGGTCGGCGTCCTGCTGATTCGTCTTCTCCCAGACCCCGGTGAGCTGGTCGAGGTCATAGTCGACGCCCTCCACGGCGTCACGATGGACGAGCCAGGTGGTGCGCACYAGGGTCTGATCGGCGGAGACCGGGATGACCGCGAAGAGCACGGCGTGGTCGCTCGTCACGTGCAGCCACATGTTGGGCTGCAGGTGCATCGACAGCCGGCCGAGTCGCGCGTCGGGGATGTCGGTGAGGAGGCGGCCGCAGGCCGCGGAGCCGTCGAGGGTGAACGACTCGCCGGCGAGGTCGAGTGCGTCGCGCTCGATGTGGAACCCTGTTGCGCGCGTGTCGAGTTCTACGACCCGGGTGTGGGGTAGGCCATGCCGGTCCCAGATCTCGGTCTGTTCCGCGGTGGCGCGGTGGAACCGGTCGAACGCCGGCGCCAACCGGCTGGGGATGGCGTCGGTGTCGCTGTATCCCCAGGTCGGGAAGAACACGTTGAGGAGTTCCGGATGGCCACCGCAGTGGTAGCACTCGCGGTTGTTCTCCATCGTCAGTTTCCAGTTGCCGTCTTCGACGATGTCGACCTGTTTGGCCACCTTGGCCTCGGCGAGACGGTGCGGCGTCAGATAGGGCTCGACGACGGCGGCGACCTCGTCGATGTCGGCCGGCGGGTCGTCGGCCAGGCAGATGAACACCAGGCCGCCGATCGTGCGGACATGTACCGAGCGCAGCGAGTAGCAGGACTTGTCGAAGCCGGGCGCCYGGTCATCGGCGAACTCGAGGCGCCCGTCCATCCCGTAGGTCCACGAGTGGTAGGTGCACACCAGGGTCCCGGTCGATCCGCTGGGCTCGGTGAGCAGGCGGGCCCCTCGATGCCGACACACGTTGTGGTGGGCCCGGACCCGGCCGTCGTCGTCTCGGACGACGATGACCGACCGGGTCGAGAAGGTGATGGTGACATAGTCACCGGGATCGGTGATCTCGGCTTCGGTGGCCACGAAAATCCATGACCGAGAGAAGATCTCGTCGACATCGAGGTCGAAGAACTCCCGGCTCACATAGAACTCCGCCGGCAGGCTCTCGCCTGCGCGGCGGTCGGCGATCAGAGCGCGGGTGCCGGTTTCCGGTGCCCTGGTGGCGGCATGCGCGACGAATGGTGCAGTCATCAGCAGTGCGGGCCTCTCTGCACGGTCGGTGACGGATCTGTCGGGATGGCGGTTACATCGAGATCAACTGCATTGCAGTCGATCTCGAGACAGTCGGACGGCACGTGGATTCGGCCGGGCCAAGCTGGGGGAGTGTTGATGTGTTGCGTCATACGCAACGACGCGCATGCTATGCAACAAGTGTGCGTCTCGGGTCTTGCGGTGTCAAGCGGGACGTGCGACCGTTTCTCCACGAGCCACACAGGCGTCGAGGGACCGTCGCGAGCCAGGCTCGGCCGCTCTACCCGACAGGGGTCGCATCATGACCGTCAGCGTCTTCGAACTGTTCTCCGTCGGCGTCGGACCGTCGAGTTCGCACACCGTCGGGCCGATGCGTGCCGCCCATCGATTCGTGGCCGGCCTTGCGCGGACGGGAGACCTCCTCGAGGTGACGCGTCTCGAGGTCGACCTCTACGGATCACTGGCCGCCACCGGAGCGGGACACGGCACGCTGACCGCGGTGCTGCTGGGTCTGGAGGGCCACGAGCCCGAGAGCATCAGCTCCGAGACGAAGGCGGCGCGGATCGCCGACATGGAACGCACCGGGCGAATTCGACTCGGCGGGCTGGTCGAGTTGCCGTTCAGCGCGAACGACATCGGTTGCCATCCGCGGGTCATCCGTCCGCGGCACCCGAACGCGATGGAACTGCGGGCATCCACCCGGGGCGGTGCGCGACTGCCTGCTGAATGGTATTACTCGGTCGGCGGCGGTTTCGTCGTGACCGACGACGAGTCCGACAATCCGTCGGTCGGTACGGACGTACCATTCGGCTACGGCTCGGCGGCGGAGTTGCTGGCAGTATGTGCGGACGTCGACGCCTCGATCTCCGACGTCGTGCTGATGAATGAATCAGCCACCCGGACGACCGAAGATGTGCGCGCCGGGTTGTTGCGCATCTGGTCGGTGATGGAGTCCTGCGTCCGGCACGGTGGCACCACCGACGGTGAGCTGCCCGGCGGCCTGCGCGTCCGTCGTAGGGCCAAGCAGTGGCGCGACGACCTGATGGCCGAGGACCCGTTGCGGTCGATGGCCCACGCCGAGGACTGGGTCAACCTGGTCGCCCTTGCGGTGAACGAGGAGAACGCCGCCGGTGGACGAGTGGTGACCGCACCCACCAACGGGGCCGCCGGGATCGTCCCCGCCGTTCTGCACTATGCCCGCCGGTACACGCCTGCCGGGCGGGCGAATCCCGACGACGTGACCGTCCGGTTCCTGTTGGCCGCGGGTGCGATCGGCGGGCTCATCAAATCGGGGGCGTCGATCTCGGGTGCCGACGTGGGTTGCCAGGGCGAGGTGGGTTCCGCGGCGGCGATGGCCGCCGGTGCACTGGCCGAGATCCTGGGCGGAGCGCCCGCGCAGGTGGAGAACGCCGCCGAGATCGCGATGGAACACAGTCTCGGGCTGACCTGCGACCCGATCGGCGGTCTCGTGCAGATCCCGTGTATCGAACGCAACGCCATCTCGGCCGGTAAGGCGATCAACGCCGCACGGATGGCTCTGCGCGGCAACGGCACTCACTACGTGAGTCTCGACCAGGTGATCGCCACGATGAAATCGACCGGCCGCGACATGAACGCCAAGTACAAGGAGACGGCGACGGGTGGGCTGGCCGTCCACGTGCCGCTCAGCGTGGTGGAGTGCTGAAGCCGGGCGCTAGTCGCCCAGCACCCGCCGCACGTAGTCGTTGGCGAACACGCGGGACGGGTCGTATCGGTCCCGGACGGAACGGAATTCGTCGAACCGTGGATAGACGCCGCGTAGATACTCGGCGTCTCGGGTGTGCATCTTGCCCCAGTGGGGCCGGCCGCCGAGACCGGTGAGGATGGCTTCGACGTCGGCGAAGTAGGCATCGGAGTCGGCGGGATCGTCGCGGTGATAACGGTGTACGGCGATGTAACCGCTGGTGCGTCCGGAGGCGGTGGAGAGCATGAGGTCGTCGGCCGCGGCGGCGCGGACCTCGATGGGGAAGCTGACGAGGTGGTCGCGCCGGTCGAGGAGGGCGCGGATCTCGCGCAGCGCCTCCGGCACGGCCTCGAGGTCGACGGCGTACTCCATCTCGCGGAACCGGACGTCGCGGTCGGAGACGAAGACCCCGGTGGAGGAGTCGGTGAACTCTCGTGCGGAGAGCGCGCGACCGGTGACCCCGTTGATCGTCGGCACCAATCGCGGCGCGCGCGCACCGATCTCGCACAGCAGACGAAGGGCCTTGTTGCTCAACAGTTCGTCGTCGATGTAGCGCTTGACGCGCGACGGCCCGGTGACCGGGGCGTCGGGACCGACCCGCGTGTTCGTCTTCACCAGAGCGCAATTGGTGTGCGGGAACAGGTAGAACTCGTGGTGGTCGGTGGTCGCGACGCGCTCGTGGAAGGCGGCGATCGCCGCATCGGCCGTCTCGGGACCCTCGACCGCGTGCAGCCGGAACTCGTCGACACAGTCGATGGTCAGTTCCACAACGACCCCGAGCGCGCCGAGGCCGAGTGCGACGGCCTGCATGTCGGCGTCGTCGGCGGTCACGGTGACGATCTCGCCGGAGCCGGTGACGATGGTCGCGCCGACGATCTGGGTGCTGATGCCGCCGAAGGCGAGCCCGGTGCCGTGGGTTCCGGTCGAGGTGGCGCCGGCGATCGTCTGACGATCGACGTCGCCGAGATTGGTCATCGCGAGTCCGAAAGGTGCCAGGATCCCCGGGATCTCGTGCAGGTGCGTGCCGGCGCGCACGGTCACTCGATGGCCGTCGACCGCGACCAGACCACGCAGGCGCGACAGGTCGAGTTGCACGTCGTCGGCCACGGCGATGGGGGAGAAGCTGTGTCCCGCGCCGACGGTCTTCACCGTGCCGCCGCGCGCGGCCGTCTCCCGGACGATGTCGGCGATCTCGGCGGCACTCGCCGGGTGCCGCACCCGGTTCGGCGTGCAGGCCGCGGTGCCGCCCCAGTTGCGCCAGCCGGGCGCCGAACGCTCAGCGGTCCTGCTCACAGGAAGCACCTGCCCTCTCCTCGGTAGGTCGGTACGACCTCATCGACCACCGCGTGCCCGGCGTCGTCGCGGCCGATGATCGCGACCTCGCGCGCTCGTTCGCACACCTCGCCGGACTTGGTGTGCCGGAACCACACCCGACTCCCGACGTCGATCTCGTCCGCGACCGCACCTCGCAGCGGGGTCTGCACCTCGCCGGCGGCCTCGGTACCGACGTAGGTGAGTCCGTGCGGCCACACGGGTGTGGGCAACCGGTCGGCAGCGGGCGGGCCGGACGCGATCCAACCGCCGCCCGCGCAGGTCACGACGCCGGGCGCCGGGCGGCGGACGACGTCGAGACCGAAGGACAGCGCGGGGGCGGGACGGAACCGCGCGTACCCGTCGAACAGGTGGCCGCCGAACAGGCCGCTGCCCGCGGCGATGTCGGTGACCGAGCGGTCGCGCGCGGTCTCCTCGAGGGAACCGGTGCCGCCTCCGTTGACGAACTCCAGGTCGGCGATCCGGCGCACGTCATCGATCACCTTGCCGCGGCGACGGCGCAACTCGGCCATCGAACGTCGTTGCATCGCGCGAATGGCCCGGTTGGCCAACGCCTTACCGGGCGCCGCATCGGCCACCCCGGCCACCTGTGCCTCGTAGGACATGACCCCGACGAGATCGAAGCCGGGCCGTGCCACGATGATCCGTGCCAGCTCGAGTGCGTCACGACGGGAGTGCACCGGCGAGCGGCGAACCCCGATGTGCACCCGCCCGCCCAGTAGACGGTACGACGCGTCGAGGTCGATCGCGACGCGGATCGGCGGCCGGGCGGACGGAGGCACGACGGCGTCGATGAGGTCGAGTTGGTCGACGGAATCGACGAGCACGCTCACCCGACGGATCGCGACCTCGTCGGCGGCCAAGGCCGCCAGCGCATCCCGCCGCACACTGGGGTATCCCATCAGCACGTCGTCGATCCCCGAGGTCGTGGCGAGCCAGTGTGCCTCGGCCACGTCGTAGGCGAGCACCCCCGCGAAACCGGCGCGCGCGGTGATGTCGTCGATGACCGAGCGGACACGGACGGATTTCGTGGCCAGGCGGATCGGGACACCCGCCGACCGACGGGTGAGATCGGCGACGTTGTGCTCCAGGGCGGCCCGGTCGAGCGCGAGGACCGGTGCGTCGAGTCCCGCATCGGCGACCGCTTGATCAATTGCCGCCCAATAGGATTCGGGATCACTCAGCCACGGCGCGGGCGTCGGCGTCACCGGTGCCGCGTCGGGCGCCTCACCCGAAGCTGACATGGGTCATGAGCTGATCGGTGATCGAGCGGATGATCGCGTCGACGACCTTGTCGTCGGCGGTGCTGAGGTAGACGAGGGTGATCGAGTTCGTCGCCGCGATGATCAGCGGACCGAGGTCCTCGACCGGCGTGGTCCACTCCATGGGCGTCAGGTCGGCCATCGACCGCAGCCCGGCCGAGGCCACCCGGTAGAGCTGCTCGTACATGTGCTTGCCGACCTGCTGCAGCTCCGGGTGATTGTGCGCATAGATGCCGAGCGCGATGGTCGCCTGCATCCGGCCGGGATCGGCTTTGAGCAGGTCGTAGAACGCGTGGAACTGGCTCACCATGCTCGACCGCATCGTCTCCACGCCCGGCTCGGGTCCGTAGTCGGCGGCGGGCAGCACCGCGTGCAGCATGCGCTCGATGTCGGTGGGGACCGCCGTCTCCATGACCGCGCACAACAGTGCGGTGCGACTCTCGAAGGCATAGTGGAAACTTGCGAGCGGCATGCCGGCGTGGGCGCAGATGCGACGCGTGGTCGCGCCCTCGACCCCATGGTCGGCGATCACACGGTACGCCGATTCGAGAAGCGCGCTTCGACGTTGGTCGACGGACATCCGTGCCACTGCGGTATCTTCCTGACCACATGCGCCGGCGCATGCTCGGGTGGATAATATCGCCGCAGCCTATCAGTGCCGGTGAGGCGCACAATGCCGTTCACCCGGAAGAAATCGCAGATCACACCGGGGACACTCGGGAGGCGTGCACCGCGCGGCGCGACCGCCGTCTGCCCGGGGTGACGCCACCGAACGCACTACTGTGTGAACGTGACCTCCACGACCGGTAGAAAAGGCACCAACGACCTGCGCCGCGACGTCCTCGCGCGTGCGGGTTCGGCGGGAGTGGCGGTGGCCGACGCCGTCGTGGCGCGGCTCGCCGCCGAGGGACTCGGTCCCGCCCGCGCGCTGGGCGCCTCCCGCGACCAGATAGCGCCGCACGTGCGGCGGAGCCCGCATCTGCGGAACGGCGCCTTCGTCAACCCGGAACCCCCGTCGATCGCCGATCCGAGCCTGCAGGTCCTCACCGACATGGCCCGGCGGCCCGGCCGGCCGCGCCGACCGGTCATGGTGACGGTCCCACGCTTCGAGGCCCCCGGCGACCTCGCCGTCACCTGGCTCGGCCACGCCACCGCCGTCGTCGACATCGACGGCGCGCGGGTCATCACCGATCCGGTCCTCAGCCGCCGCTGCTCGCCCAGCCAACTCGTCGGGCCCGGACGCATGCACTCCGCCCCACTGGCGCCGTCACAGTTGCCGCCACTCGACGTCGTCCTGATCAGTCACGACCACTACGACCATCTCGACATGGACACCGTCGTCACGATCGCCGACACCCAGCCCGACGCGGTGTTCGTCACGACGATCGGGGTCGGCGCGCATCTGGCCTCCTGGGGGATCGCGGAAGATCGCATCCGGCAGGCGGATTGGTGGGATGAGGTGGTGGTGCCGACCGGCGCGGGCGAGCTGCGGTTCACCTGCGGTCCGGCGCGACACTTCTCGGGCCGGTGGCTGGAGCGGAACCTCACCCAGTGGGGCAGCTGGGCGATCACCGGACGGGATCACAAGGTCTTCTTCTCCGGGGACACCGGACACAGCGAGCGCTTCGCCGATGTCGGCGACCGACTCGGCCCGTTCGACCTCACCCTCATCGCCGTCGGCGCCTACGACGTGATGTGGCCGGACATCCACGTGAACCCCGAGGAGGCCCTGTCGATCCACCGGATGGTCTCGCCCGGTACCGGATCCGACTCGGTGTTCATCCCGATCCACTGGGGCACGTTCAATCTCGCGCGCCATCCCTGGGGGGAGCCCATCGCGCGGTTACAGGCGGACGCCGGGCCGGACAAGCCGACGATCCTGGTGCCGCAACCGGGCGGTTCGATCGACCTGACAACGCGGACCGGTAGCGGTGTGGCACAACCCAATTGGTGGGAGGCTTCGACGTGAGCTCGCCGACGGAGATCGCGGACGCCGGCCTGACCGCGGCCGAGGTGGCGCAGCGGGTCGCGGCCGGCCAGGTCAACGCGCTGCCCGACCGGTCCGGCCGCAGTGTGGCCGACATCGTCCGCGCGAATGTCTTCACCCGGATCAACGCGATTCTCGGGGTGCTGTTCGCGATCGTGGTGTTCACCGGATCACTCATCAACGGCCTGTTCGGACTGCTGATCATCGCCAATTCCGGGATCGGCATCATCCAGGAGGTCCGGGCCAAGCGGACGCTCGACAAGCTCGCGATCGTCGGCCAGACCCGACCCCGAGTCCGGCGCGACGGCGAGGTCACCGAGGTACCGCCGGACGAGGTGGTGCTCGACGACATCATCGAGATCGGTGCCGGCGATCAGATCGTCGTCGACGGCGAGGTCGTCGAGGCCATCGCCCTCGACGTCGACGAGTCACTGCTCACCGGCGAGGCCGACCCCATCGACAAGGACCCGGGAGACGCGGTGCTGTCGGGCAGCTTCGTGGTCGCCGGCGGTGGCGCGTACCGCGCCACCAAGGTCGGCGCCGATGCCTACGCGGCCCAGCTCGCGGCCGAGGCGTCGAAGTTCACGCTGGTCTCCTCCGAGTTGCGCTCCGGCATCGACCAGATCCTGCGGGTGATCACCTGGTTGCTGATCCCCGCCGGCGTCCTGACCATCGTCAACCAACTCTTCGTCAGCGACAACGGGTTGCGGCGGTCCCTGCTCGGCATGGTCGCCGCGCTGGTGCCGATGGTGCCCGAGGGGCTCGTCCTGATGACCTCGATCGCCTTCGCGGTGGGTGTGGTGCGGCTGGGTCAGCGGCAGTGTCTGGTGAACGAACTCCCGGCCATCGAAGGGCTCGCGCGCGTCAATGTGGTCTGTGCGGACAAGACCGGCACCCTGACCGAGAACGGGATGCGGCTGGCCGAGGTGCGTTCCCTCGGAACGGTGCCCGCCGAGACCGCGGGACAGGTGCTGGCCGCGCTCGCCGCACACGATCCGCGGCCCAACGCCAGCATGATCGCGGTCGCCGAGGCGCATCCGGTCGCGCCCGACTGGGCGGTGACGGCCATCAAACCGTTCACCTCGGCCACCAAGTGGAGCGGGATGTCGTTCCGCGGGAGCGGGGCCGGCCCGACCGCCGGGATCGACGACGGGCACTGGCTCATCGGTGCGCCCGACGTCCTGCTCGACCCGCAGGGCGAGACGGCCCGTCTTGCTTCCGACATCGGCGCCGCCGGACTCCGTGTCCTGCTGCTGGCGTGCACCGACGTCCCCGTCGACACCGAGCCCGCGTCAGGTCAGGTCGCACCGGGGACCGTCTTCCCGGTCGCACTCGTGGTGCTCGAACAACGGGTCCGGCCCGATGCGCGCGGCACGATCGAGTACTTCGACCAGCAGCATGTCGCGGTGAAGGTCATCTCCGGAGACAACGCCCGGTCGGTGGGGGCGGTCGCCGCGTCGCTGGGGCTCGGATCGGCCGCGTCCTCGGTCGACGCGCGCGAGTTGCCCTCGGAGACGGGCGAACTCGCCGACGTCGTCGAACGGGGCGTCACGTTCGGGCGGGTCCGGCCGGATCAGAAGCGGGCCATGGTGAAGGCGCTGCAATCGCGGGACAACACCGTCGCGATGACCGGCGACGGAGTCAACGACGTCCTCGCGCTCAAGGACGCCGACATCGGCGTGGCGATGGGCTCGGGCAGCTCCGCCGCCCGGTCGGTGGCCCAGATCGTGTTGCTGGACAACAAGTTCGCGACCCTGCCGTATGTGGTGGGCGAAGGTCGGCGTGTGATCGGCAACATCGAACGCGTCTCCAACCTGTTCCTCACCAAGACCGTGTATGCGGTGTTGCTCGCGCTGTTCGTCGGCGTCGGCGGACTCCTCGGCGCGCTGTTCGGGTCCGACCCGCTCAGCTATCCGTTCCAGCCGATCCACGTGACCATCTCGGCGTGGTTCACCATCGGCATCCCGGCGTTCGTGCTGTCGCTGGCCCCCAACAACGAGCGGGCCCGGCGTGGTTTCGTACGGCGGGTGCTGCTCAGCGCCGTGCCCAACGGCATCATCGTCGGCCTGTGCACCTTCGTGACCTACGTGATCGTCAACCCCGGCGGCGCCGGGGTCGAGGTCGGCGGGGATGCGGTCGACCTCTCGCCGGCGCAGACCCAGGCCGCCACCGCGGCGCTGATGACGCTGATCGCGGTCGCGGTCTACGTGCTCGCCGTGGTCGCCCGCCCGTACAACTGGTGGAAGGCGGTGCTCCTCGCGGTCTCCGCTGCCGCATACGTGCTGATCTTCGCGTGGCCGTTCACCCAGGATCTGTTCCGGCTCGACTCGTCGAACTGGGGGATGAACACGGTGGCCCTGCTCTCGGCGGCGGTCGGCATCGCGTGTGTCGAGGTCGTCTCGCGGGTGGCGCCCCGATGGGTCGCCATGCATGACAACGATCAGCACGGGGACGAAGCGCAGGTCAGCGGGGTGCTCACGTCCGACCGATAGAATCTGCGGCAAGTGGCCGGAAGGTGTCCGGCACGTCGATCAGAGGAGACGTCATGGATCTCAAGGGACTCGTCAACAGGGCCAGGGCCACGCTGCAGAAGAATCCGAGCCTGATCGAGAAGGGCGGCGACGCCATCGACAAGGTCACCAAGAACAAGTACTCGGGTCAGGTGGACAAGGCGCAGGATGCCGTGCGCAAGGCCGTCGGCGCGCCGGGACAGGGAAACCCGGGACAGACTCCGCCGACCAATCCCACCAACCCCGGGGAGCCGCTACCGGGTCAGCAGAGCCCGCAGCCCCAGAATCCCCGGCCGCAGAACCCCCAGCAGCCGCAGCACCCGCAGCGGTAGTCCGAGTAGTTCTCAGAGCTGCGCCCGCGGATGTCGGCGATACGCCGACACCGTGGGATCGGCGTCGATCCAGAACCGCCACGCCAGGTCGGCAGCGCGGCGGACCCCGACCCGAGGCCCCGCGACGACGCGTTCCCCCGGAAGCGGTGCACCGGGGTCGAGGGTGACCGGGGTCGACGGGTCGGCGAGATCGGTGTCGAGGTCGGCCATCGTGATCCCGAGGGCGCGGCACAGGTTGCCCGGCCCGCTGGCGAGCTTGGCGTCGGGGACCGGCCCCGAGCGCGTCGCACCGCGCCGGGCGCGTGCGAGGTCGACGCCGTCGACCACCGCGCCCGCGCGCAGCAACACCGCCGCAGCGGGTCCCGGCCCGGCGACGACGACGTTCGCGCAATGGTGGCCGTGGATGCGATAGACGTACAACCGTCCCGGGGGCCCGTACATGATCTCCGAGCGGGCGGTTCGGGTGTAGGCATGCGACGCCGGGTCGTCGGGACCGGCGTACGCCTCGACCTCGGTCAGCCGGATCGTCACCCCGTGCCCGGTCACCCGCGAGCCCAGCAGCGAACGTGCCTGTTCGGCGGCGGAGGCGGGGGCACTACTCTCTTGGGTCATGGCGAAGACGAGTGACTCCATCGGCGTTGATCTGTCACCGGAAGATACCTGGGCCGCGGCATCGGATCTCTCGCGGTACAGCGAATGGCTGGTGATCCACGAGACGTGGCGCAGCCCGATCCCAGCGTCCGCCGACCTTCGCAAGGGCACCGAGGTCTCCTCGATCGTGCGGGTCAAAGGCACCCGCGTCCGCTTCGACTGGGTGGTCGAGAAGTTCGAGCCGGTCTCGCACGTCCGCCTCAGGGGCAACGGCAAAGGCGGGGTCAAGGCGAAGCTGGATCTGGGCATCGCTCCCACTTCCAGCGGATCGGAAGTAACCTTCACTGTTGATCTGGGTGGGCTGCCGCTGATCGGGCCCGTGGGTAAGACCGCGGCCATGGCGGTGTCGGGGGATCTGCGTAAGTCGCTGCTGAAATTCCGCGAGGTGTTCGGCTGAGCCACGCGTGAACACGCGGGCCGCGACCGCCGATGCGTCGATGCGTCGTGCGGCGACCACGCGAGAGGCGGGTCTGCAGACCGCCGCCGTACGAGGGGAACGGGAAAAGAACAATGGGGCGTCACAGCTCCGGCGCCGATCGCGCCGGAAACGAGTGGAACGGGAACGACCGGTCGGGTGGGGCGGTTCCGCCACGCGCCCAGACTTCATCGGACAGAGGCAGGTCGAACGATGCCCGGTCGGGAAGCGATGACGACTTCGGCTTCGAGCACCGCAACACCGATGGGGGCCGCCGCGGGGGATGGCTGTGGGCGGGTGCGGTCCTGCTGGTCGTCGTAGCCCTGGTCACCGGCGTCATCATCTGGCAGACGGGTGCGGGTGGCTGCGGGGACCGGACCCGGGTCGCCGTCGCGTCGGACTCGGCGATGACCGGTCCGCTGCGCGAGGTGGCGCGGCAGGCGTCCGCGGACTCGTGTTTCGACTACGACGTGCAGACGGCCGCGGGTGCGGATGTGCCCGGCCTGCTCACCCAGGGTGCAGCGGCTCCGGACCTCTGGGTCGCGGACTCGCAGGTGCAGGCCCGCCGGGTGACGACCCAGGTGCGTCGTGACCTCGATATGGTGTCGCCGTCGATCGCGTCGACCCCGACCGTCGTCGCCGGCACCGACGTACCCGAGCTGGGCACCTGGGTCGAGGTCATGAAGTTGCCTGATCTGCGAACCGGCAGCCCGGTGGACACCAGCACGGGCGACGCCCCGATCATCGGCGCTCTCGCCGCGGTCGACTCCGGCGAGCTCGCCGACGAGGACTTCACCGAGGCGATGACCATCCTCGCCATCCAGCAGAACAATGCGCGCCTGGCCAACGACAACGAGGGCACACGTCTGAACCTCGCCAACACCTCGGGCGTCCCGGTGGTCACCACCGAGCAACAGTTCGATCTGTTCATGCGCACGCACCAGGGTTCGCAGTTGACGTCGACGATCCCCGCGGCGGGCACGGTCATGCTCGACTATCCGCTGGTCAACACGGCTCCTGCGGCGCGCCAGCAGGCGGCCGCCGACGCCGGGGCGGCCCTCGTCACCGCGCTGAACACCGATGCCGGGCGCGCAGCGCTGGCCGACTCGGGATACCGCGACGCCGACGGAAACGGCGTCGGTCAGCCGGTCAAGGAACTGGAGCTGCGCGACCCGTCGTCCGTCGACAAGGCATTGCGGCAGTGGCAGGTACTGGGTGTGCCGATCCGCTCGCTGATCGTCCAGGACACCTCCGGCTCGATGGAGACACCGGCCGGCGGCACCACCCGGGCGGGCCTGCTCATCGACGCCTCTCAGACCGGACTCAAGCTCTTCCCCAACAACACGATGATCGGCGGCTGGGCGTTCAGCGTGAACAAGGGCGGGCCCGGACAGGACTGGGAGGAGCTCGCCCCGATCCGCCGCCTCGATGCCCGCTCGGGCAGCGGTACGCATCGGGACGCGCTCGGCCGGGCCGTCGAAGAGGGGTTGTCGGATCTCGGGGGCGGGACGGGTCTCTACGACACGACCCTCGCGGCATTCAAGAAGGTGCAGGACACCTACGACCCGAACTACTCCAACAGCGTCATCATCATGACCGACGGTCAGAACGAGGACCCCGACAGCATCACGCTCGAGAATCTGCTCGCCGAACTGAAGCGCCTGGAGGATCCGGCACGACCGGTGCTGGTGCTGACGATCGGTATCTCCGACGACGCCGACTCCGATGCGTTGAAGCAGATCGCCGAGGCCACGGGTGGCACCACCTACGTCGCGGAGAACGCGGCCGACATCCGCACCGTCTTCGTCGACGCCATCCAGGCGAGGGTCGCAGCCGCGGGACGCTGAGACCGTTGGGAAGGCGCCGCGGCCGTCGCCGGGACCAATGGCCGCGCAATCGGCACAATTGGTGCATGACGCACACCCCAGAGCCAACCGAGACCCTCGACCCGAGCACGTTCGCCGAGCCCGACCCCCGTTCTTCGCGCCCGTCCCGTAGCCCGCGGGGATCGTCCGTCCTCGCCCGCACCGGCGGGGTGGTCGCGGCGATGGCGGTGGTCGGACTCGTGGCTGGCGCATGCTCGTCCGAGGACTCCGGGTCAAACGACTCGGCCACCGGCACGACGACCGGCGCCGCGACGGGCAGCTCCGCTGCCACCGAGGCCGCCGACGCGGGCTCCGGCGAGTACGAGGACGGCGAGTACACGGCCCGCGGTGAGTACATCTCGCCGGGTGGTCCGCAGAGCGTCGGGGTCACCGTCACGTTGTCGAACTCGGTCATCACCGCCGTGTCGGTGGACACCAGTCAGACCAAGGGCCCGTCGCTCGAGTACCAGGGCAAGTTCGCCGGCGGCATCTCCGACGTCGTGGTGGGCAAGAACATCGACGAGATCGAGGTCGACAAGGTGTCCGGCTCGTCGCTCACCTCCGGCGGTTTCAACGAGGCGATCGAACAGATCAAACAGGAGGCGCAGGCCTGACCTCCGTCGGCACCGCGCACCACTGGGCGTTCGATGCGATCGGCACCCGGTGGTCGATCAGCACCACGGAACCACTTCCCGCCGATGTCGTCGACGCGGTGAACACCGAGATCGACCGGATCGACCGGGCCTGGTCACGGTTCCGGGACGATTCGACGGTCGCGCAGATGGCCAGAGAGGCGGGGCGATACCCGATCGCCGACTCCGACCAACCGCTGGTCGACTGGTACCGCCGTCTGTACGGCCTCACCGGCGGCGCGGTGTCGCCGTTGGTGGGGCGCACGCTCGCCGAGGCCGGTTACGACGCGGCGTACACGCTCCGCGCGTCGGCGCCGGTGCCGACGGCGCCGGCCTGGGAGGCGGTGATCGGTGAGCACGTCGGTGCGCTGGAGATTCGCGAACCGGCTCTGCTCGACGTGGGTGCGGCCGGAAAGGGATTCGCGGTCGACCGGGTGGCGGAGATCGTCGGCGGCCACGTCGACGACTTCGTGGTCGACGCAGGTGGGGACATGGTGATATCGCCGCGTTCCCGCGGACTGCGGGTGGCGCTGGAGCATCCGCTGGACACGACGAAGGCGATCGGCGTCGTGTCCGTTGCCGGCGGCGCGATCTGCGCCTCGGCGAGCAATCGGCGGGTGTGGGCCGACTGGCACCACATCGTCGATCCGCGTACCGCCTCGCCCGCGCGGGAGGTGCTGGCGACCTGGGTGATCGCGCCGTCGGCGATGGAGGCCGACGGCTTGGCGACGGCGCTGTTCTTCACGCCCGCGGCGTTCCTGCGCGGCGATTTCGACCATCACCGTGAGGGCTTTCATCACGTGACCATCCGACGCAACGGGAGTGTCGAACACACCGCCATCCCCGGATTGGAGTTGTTCCTGTGACAACGCTTCTGCCGCAGCTGCTCTCGCCGATCGACGCGGCCCGGCGGCACCTGACCCCGTATCGGGCGGTGCTCTGCGGGCTGGTGGTGCTGTCCGCAGTCGCTTTCGTCGTTTCGGCGACCGATGCCGACTTCGGTTACGGTCCGGATGAATTGGCGGTGTGGCTGGTCGTCGCGGTCGGGTTCAGCGGGGTCGTGAGCTACGTCTGCGCCGGCGTGCTGCGGGTGCCGCCGAACTCGGATTCGTGGCTGATCACGGGACTGATCCTGTTCTTCGTCCTGCCCGGCGGCTCGGAGGACACCGCCGTCGCCACCGTCGCGGTGGGCGCCGCCATCGCCGCGGCGTCGAAATATGTTCTCGCATGGCGTCGTCGGCTGATCGTCAATCCCGCGGTCGCGGGTGCGGTCGGTTGTTACGCGCTGGCATACGCCGGTGTCGAGGGCATCAGCTTCCCGTTCTGGTGGGTGGCCGCCGATCCGCTGTTCGTCCCGATGGTCGTGATCGGTGCGGTGGTCGTGACGTTGATCCGCGAGTGGCGACTGGCCCTGGTGTTCATCGGCGCCTCCCTTGTCACGATCGGGGTCGTCGAACTGGTACGCGGCGGCCAGGATCTGTCCACATGGGTGGTGTCGAGTCCGATGCTGTTCGTGGCGGCGATCATGCTGCCCGAGCCGCTGACGTCGCCGGCCACCGAGCTGCACCGACTGGTGTATGCGGCGTTGGTCGGTGTGCTCATGCACTGCCAGTACACGATTGCGATCACCGACGCGTACACGTTGGCGTTCGTGCCCGAGGTGGCGTTGCTCGTCGGATGCCTGTACGCGTTCCTCGTCCGACTGGTGTCGGGCACTGCGCGCCGGGTGCCGCTCGACGTCGTCACCGTCCCGGTGGCCGACCGAACCTACGTGGTGCGCGGTGAACCGGTCGGTGGCGCAGCGGTGTTCCGGGCGGGGCAGTGGTCGAGTGTCAGTGTGCCGCGGTGGTCGGCGCCGGTGTGGTCGGGTTCGCGGCGGGTCTTCTCGTTCGTGTCCGCGCCCCGGCAGCAACCGGTGGAGTTCGGCTTCACCGTCGCCGCGGCGCTGTCGACCTACAAGGCAGCGCTGGTCGACGGCAGCGTACGCCGGGTCTACGTCGACGAGATCGGTGGGGACTTCGTGCTGCCGCGGTCGTTTCCGGCGACCGGATCGGTGGTGTTGATCGCCTCCGGGATCGGGATCACTCCGTTCGTGTCGATGGTGCGGGAGCTGGTGCAGTCGGGCCACGATCTCTCCGGCCTGACCATCGCGCACGTGCTGCGAGATCAGGGGCGTGCCGTGTACGCCGATGACCTGGAGCGCGCCCGGGCCGCGAACGCGCGCATTGCGACCGTCGAGGCGCCGGAACTCGCCGACGGGATCGACGATCCCGCCCGGCTCGCCGAACTCATCGGTCCCAGCGCTGCGGGCGCACACTACTACGTGTCAGGTACGCCTGCGTTCGTCGAACGGACGTCGGCGGCGGTCCGCCGCCTCGACGGTTCGACGCGGTCCCGGCCGTGGCGTGTCCACACCGACTCGTTCTCCGGATACTGAACGCGTCTGATGGAGTTCGAATACCACTGCGACATAGTCACATTCGTCGTCTCACCGAAGCACGCCTACTTCGGTAGGCCGAAGGACGGCCCGGCCGACGAGGTCGAGACCCGCACCCCAGACTCGGTGGAGATCGTCGCCGACAAGGGGATTCGTGGTGATCGCTTCTACGGAATCCGGGCCCACACCGAGGCGGCCATGACGTTTCTGGCGCTCGAAGCATGGATGGCGGCGGCGGCTGACGCCGATCCGGTTCTGGCCCGCCGCAACGTCGTCGTGCGTGGTGTCGAGCTCGATCCGTTGCGGGGACGCGAGTTCGAGCTGGACACCGGGTCGGGTCCGATCCGGTTCCGCGGCGGACGCCCTGCTCATCCGTGTTCGTGGATGGACACCGTTGCCGGGGACGGGGTGCGCAAAGCCCTGATCGGACGTGGTGGACTTCGGACGCAACCGCTGACGTCGGGGACGCTGAGCGTCGGTCCCGCGGTCTTGCGCACCGACGTCGAACTCGACGCCGCCCGCGCCGCCGACCAGGTGCGGCGGGCGCAGCCGATGTAACCGTTACCCCTTGACCCGGGGGGCGAGGTGATGGGTGGCGAACTCCGAAGTGGCTCAGCAGTTTGTCTCCCCGTTTGCAAATGGCGGCCGCCTGACCCGGGACGGACCGTGAGCGGGCACACCGGCCCCCTGCTGTTGGCCGCTGTCTGGCGGACGGTGCCCTTGACAGTCGAGCCGGTAACGCAACGTGCTCGTGTTCAACAGTAGGTATCGCTGAGCGATACCTACTGATGAACACCAGCAATGTCACTGTGGAGTTGTCAAGGGACGGATGCGGTCCCGGGTGTGGCCCGGGTGCGGAAGGTGCTGCGCGAAAGTGTGTGTCGGACGGCCGGTCAGGCGGCGTCGTCGAGTCGCATGGTGCGGCGGTTGTAGGCGGGTAGCGGTCGGCGTTGCGGATCGATCGACACGGGCGGTACGAGCCAGGGGTGGCGGTCGAAACCCATCACGATGTCCCACCCGTGGTGGTGGACCTGTGTGTGGCAGCGCTGGCAGAGCAGGCAGCCGTTGTCGAGGTCGGTGGGTCCGCCGTCGGCCCACAGCCTGATGTGATGCACCTGCGTATGGGACGGCGGTGCACCACATTTGACGCAGCAGGCGTCGCGGACGATGATCGCTTTGCGTAAGTGTGACGGATACAACCGGCGGGTGTGACCCATCTGTAGTGGTACGCCCTCGCTATCGAGGATTATCTCCGTGAGCGAGCCGTCGCACGACACCTGTTTCGCGGTGGCATGGCTGACCGATCCGGTCCACGGCAGCGTTGCGAGGTCTCCGGTCGCGGGGATCGTCAGCATCAATTGAGTGCGCGGGGAACCAACGGTATCGACGGTAGCGCCGATCGCGGCTTGGTCGAGGATCAACTCGAAGGCGTCGGCGCGGCGTTGCTCGGCGGTGCGTCGATCTTCGGCGCCGTCGGGTTCGGGTCGTGGGCAGGACCGTTCGTCGATCATCGTCAGGAACTTCTCGCCCACGACCTGGGTGAGGTCGGCGCGGACTTCGACGCGGCCGTCGTCGGTGGTGTGGGCGTTGACCGCGTTCAGCGATGTGTCGTCGGCGGCGGCGAGGCCGGCCTCGGTGTCATCCACCAATGTGTTGCCGATGGCCCGCGCGTGCTTGCGCACGTCTGTCGGCGTCGCACCCGAGAGCGCTTGGGCAATCAGTTCGATCTCATAGCGAGAACGTTTATCCTCGGAAAAAGCGTCGCCACAGCGCTTCTCGATTTCATTCATGCCTCGCACGATGGCATCGACGATCTCGCCGGATAGTCGCCCATCGGCGGCGTGACGCGCCACAGCGGGCAGGTTGGGTAGGGCGTCGACACTTCGCATGGTGCGAAGAGCGGCGGCCGGGGCGTGGCCCGACTCGATCAGCAGCTTCTTGGTGGTGCTGCCGGTTTTCTGTGCGACGCCGAGGTCATCGAGTTGTGCTGCGTGCGCGACGATCTGATGATCGGCAAGGTTGCGGATCAGGCGCCACGTGTCGAGGGCGTCGAATGTTGCTCTGCCCGTGGGGTCGTCGGTGGGTGGGGTGGTTTCGATGAGCTGATCGAGGAGCGTGGTGAGCTCTGGCATGACTCCAAGGTACAGGAACATTCGTTCGATTTCGAGGGTTTTCCACAGGCGCGAGACGCGCGAATTCGTCCGCTGTGCAGTGTTTTTCGTTGACTGTGCGTCGATTCGCGTTGACTGTGCAGCAATCGTCGACAGTGGTCGCACTTCAGTCACGCATGATCTCGGATCCTGGCCAATATTCGATCGAGGCAGTCCGAGGGGATTCGGGCTGAGTTTCGTCGCGCGCCGGCGGTGTGGTGCTGCCAAGGAGCGCACTGGACCTCAGCCGGCGGGACTGTCTCGCGTATCTGCCCGAATTGTGACCGACAGACTTCAACTCGACTGCCAGACCTCGATCGAAGTCTGGCAGTCGAGTTGAAGTCTGGCGGTCGTCGGCCCACCGCTCTCAATAGTTGCCTGCTCGACCCGCGGGGCGGCTTTCCGCACTCCGGCAACCGCAGATCCAGCGGTTCGGAACAGGAAGCAGTGGCCCACTGCCGCACAGTCGACGGGTTGGGGGCCTCACCCGGCCAGTGCGCGCAGAAAGAACCCCAGGTTCGCCGGACGTTCGGCCAGGCGTCGGACGAGGTAGCCGTACCACTGCTCGCCGTAGGGGATGTAGACCCGGACGCGTGCGCCCGCGGCTGCCAACCGGCGCTGCTCGTCGGCCCGTATTCCGTACAGCATCTGGTGTTCCCAGCTGTCCGGCGCGCGACCGAATTCGTCGGCGAGGATTCTCGCGGCGTCGATCATCGTGGGGTCGTGGCTGGCGACCATCGGATAACCGGAGCCCTTCATCAGTACCCGGAGGCACCGCAGATAGCTGTCGTCGACCTGGCGGCGGTCGGTGAACGCGACCGCGGGCGGTTCGGCATAAGCGCCTTTACACAACCGGATTCGGGCGCCCGACGCCGCGAATTCGGCGCAGTCGTCCTCGGTGCGGCGCAGGCAGGCCTGCAGCACGGTCCCGGTCTCCGGGAACTCGGAGCGCAACGACCGCACGATCGCCAGCCGCTGGTCGACGGTGGTGTGATCCTCGGCGTCCACGGTGACCACGACGTCCAGGCCATCGGCCGTTTCGACGATCGTGCGCGCGTTCTCCTCGGCGATCTTCGCGCCGTGCTCCGGCAGTGCGAGACCGAGCGCGGTCAGCTTCAGCGACACCTCCAACGACCCGGCAGGTGCCGGACGGCGTCCAGACAGAGACTCGAGCAGAGCCAGATACGCGGTCACCGTGGCGTCC
Source organism: Gordonia sp. UCD-TK1 (assembly GCF_001691435.1). NCBI lineage: Bacteria > Bacillati > Actinomycetota > Actinomycetes > Mycobacteriales > Gordoniaceae > Gordonia > Gordonia sp. UCD-TK1. The sequence goes on from NZ_LZMP01000018.1 coordinate 61,602, forward strand.
GCCTGGGATTCGTCGAGGGTGTCCTCGCCCAGGAAGTCGACCGAGACGGAGAGTCCATCGGCGAGTTCGGCCCCGACGGCGGCCATGGCGGCGTCGAGCGATTCGCCCGGCACGAATCGGCGGACCACTCGTCCGGTGACCGGCCACCGCTGGGACGAGTCCTTGATCCGTTCGCTGCGCGATGCCGCGACGATCGCGGGCCGCAGCACGGTGTCGAACACGGACCCCATCACAGCGCCGTCCAGTCGGCGACCATGTGCGGATACGACGAGGTGGTGGGCGGTGAGAAGGTCTCCTTGATCGTGCGCGTCGAGGTCCAGCGCATCAGGTTCTGCTTCGACCCGGCTTTGTCGTTGGTTCCCGACGCCCGGCCGCCGCCGAAGGGTTGCTGCCCGACCACGGCGCCGGTCGGCTTGTCATTGACGTAGAAGTTGCCCGCCGCGTTCCGCAGCCGGTCGGAGGCAAGGGCCACCGCGGCGACATCGGTCGCCATGACCGACCCCGTGAGTGCGTACTGCGCCGTCGAGTCGACCAGGCCGAGAATGTTCTCGTAGTCGGCGTCGTCGTAGACGTGAACCGCGAGGATCGGACCGAAGTACTCCGTGGCGAACGCCTCGTCGGTCGGGTCGTCGGACACCAGTACCGTGGGTCGGACGAAGTACCCCTCGGTGTCATCGCAGACGCCGCCGACCGCGACGGTCAGCGACGCCGACGACTTGGCCCGGTCGATGGCCGCGACCTGCTTGTCGAACGCGCGTCGATCGATCACCGCACCACCGAAGTTCGTCAGATCTCGGACGTCGCCATAGGCGAGTTCGTCGGCCTCGCCGAGGAACTCGTCACCCATCCGCTCCCACACCGACCTGGCAACATACGCGCGGGACGCCGCCGAACACTTCTGTCCCTGATACTCGAAAGCGCCGCGCGTCAACGCCGTTCGCAACGCATGAGGTTCGGCCGAGGCGTGCGCGACGATGAAGTCCTTGCCACCGGTCTCGCCGACGAGGCGTGGGTAGTTCCGGTAGTGCTCGATGTTGGCACCGACCTCACGCCACAGATGACGGAACGTCCTCGTCGACCCGGTGAAATGGATTCCGGCCAGATCCTCATCGGCGAGAACGACATCCGAGACCGCGGCACCGTCGCCGTGGACGAGATTGATCACCCCGGGCGGCAATCCGGCGGCCTCGAGCAGCGCCATCGTCAACTGCGCCGAGTATGCCTGGGTGGGGGAGGGCTTCCAGACGACGGTGTTGCCCATCAACACGGGGGCGGTGGGCAGATTGGCGGCGATGGCGGTGAAGTTGAACGGGGTCACGGCGTAGACGAACCCGTCCAGTGGACGGTGGTCGAGCCGGTTCCACACCCCGGGCGACGACTCCGGTTGCTCGGCGAGGATCTCACGCGCGAAGGCCACGTTGAACCGCCAGAAGTCGACGAGCTCGCATGGGGCGTCGATCTCGGCCTGCTGCACCGACTTCGACTGGCCGAGCATCGTCGCCGCCGCGATCCGCTCGCGCCACGGCCCGGCCAGCAGCTCGGCGGCGCGCAGGATCACGGCCGCGCGGTCGTCGAAGCTCGTGTGAGCCCAGTCGGCGGCGGCGGCGCGGGCGGCGTCCACCGCGGCGCGGGCGTCGTCGTGGGTGGCATTGGTGATGAAGCCGAGTACCTCGCGGTGTGCGTGGGGCTGGACGACGTCCATCTCCTCGCCCGCGCCGAGGCTCAGGTGGCCACCGATGATGTGGGGGAACTCGCGGCGGCCGGCATGCGACTGTCGCGCCAGCTCGTCGACGATGCGCGCGCGCTCGGGCGAGCCGGGGGCATAGCTGTGGACGGGTTCGTTCGACGGTCGAGGGGGAGTGGTGATGGCATCCATGACCTCAGTCCACCGTCCCCTTCGACGTCGCGATATGGCCGATCGGCCGAGATGGGTCTCGTAGTCTTGTCCGTATGGACAAGTCGGCGGGTATCGCGCTCGGGCGGTTGGTCCTCGCCCTCGATCAGACCGTCGCGACCCTGGTCTCGTCGCCACGCGGTCTCGACGCGCCGGTGTCGACGGTGGCGATGGTCGACGCCGACGACGTGCACTACGGGCTCGGGCATGCCGCCCGATCGGCCGACCTGTTTCTCCTGGTCGGGCTCGGCGACGACGTCGTCGTGGAGTGGCTCGGCGGCCTCGGCGCGCACCGCCCGGTCGCCGTACTGGCCAAGAATCCCGCACAGACCCTGGTCGGTCTCGCCGATCGACTGGGCATCGCGGTCATCGCCATCGATCCGCACGCCCGCTGGGAACGCATCTACAACCTCGTGACCCGGGTGCTCGACGCGGCACGCGGCGCGGTCGGGAGCGGCGAGTCCATGGAGTCGGGAAGCACCGGCGACCTGTTCGAGCTCGCCGGGGAGGTCGCCCGCCGGACCGGTGGTCTGGTCAGCATCGAGGACGAGCACGCGCACGTCCTGGCCTACAGCTCGGCCGGTGAGGAGGCCGACGAGTTGCGCAGACTGTCGATCCTGGGCCGCGAGGGGCCGCCGGAGATGCTGGCCTGGTTGCGCGAGTGGGGCGTGATGGACGCGGTCCGGAAGTCGTCCGGCGTCGTGATGGTCGAGGCACGCACCGATCTCGGACTTCGGCCGCGCCGCGCGGTCGCCATCCGTCCGGCCTCGGGCGCACACGGCGATCGCTCCGACGTCCTGCTGGGGGTCGTCTGGCTGCAGGAGGGGTCGCGCCCGCCGGCCCGCGACACCGACGAGGTACTCGTCGGCGCCGCAGCCGTTGCGGCCCGGGTGATCTCGCGACGGCGTTCGGCAGGCTCCGACCACGATCAGCGGGTCCGGCGACTCCTCGGTGTCGGCGGAGTCCCGGTCGACACAGACCACCTCGCCGCCCAGCTCGGCATCGCGCCGACCGCCACGGTGACGGTCGTGGGGTTCACGGCCCCCGACGGCATCCGCGCCGGGCAGGTCTCGGCACTCATGCTGCACGCCAGCGCTTTCAGTCCGCTGTCGGTCACGGTCACGATCGGTGACCGCGCGTACGTCGTGCTCCCCGGCGTCCCGCTCGACGACGCCGTCACGTGGGCGCGGATCTCCGTCGACGCCGCCGACCGCCAGTTCGCCGTGTCGGCACGCGCAGTCGTCGCCGGCCCCGACACCATCGCCGCCGCAAACGATCTGCGCTCTGCGATCGATCGTGTCCTCGACGCCGCAGGTCGCGACGCCGACCTGATCGACAACGTCACCACCGTCGAGCGATCCCGAACCGGGGTGCTGCTCGCCGAGATCATCGGATTGCTCTCGGAGAACCCCGATCTCGTCGACAGTCGGGTCGCCGGGCTCGCGGATCTCGACGCTCGCAGCGGCAGCGAGTTCACCGCGTCGTTGCGCGCCTACCTCGACCATTTCGGTGACGTCCGCGCGGCAGCGGCGGCGCTGCACGTCCATCCGAACACCTTGCGCTACCGCATCCGTCGAGTGCAGACCCTGACGGGGATGGATCTCGACGACCCGGCGACGCGTCTCGTCGTGGCACTGTCCCTGCGAGTCCGGTGAGAGTCGCTGCGCACCCGAGTCTCACCCCGGCCGAGTGCCACCCCGCCCGGCCGGCCGGTGGGTACCGTGGCGCCCATGCCCTCATCGTCGAAGTCCCTGTCCGACCTGACCGGCTCGCGGGTCGTCGTCACCGGTGCGACGAACGGTATCGGGATGGCCACCGCCCGCGCGCTCGCCCGGGCCGGTGTGCAGGTGGTCCTGGCCGTCCGCGACACCGATCTCGGCGCCCGGCGCGCACGGGAATTCGGCGGTGACTGCGAGGTGATCCGGCTCGATCTCGCCGACCTCGCCTCGGTGCGCACCTTCGTCGAGGAACTCGACGGCCCGATCGATGTGCTGGTCAACAACGCCGGCATGTTCCCGCATCAGCATCGGACGACGCGGGACGGATTCGAACTCGGGATGGGCACCAATTTCCTCGGGCCGTTCGCCCTCACCAATCTGCTCCTGCCGCGCATCAGGCGGCAGATCGTGTCCGTGGGTTCGGAGGGGCATCGCCGCGCCCGCATCGACCCCGCTGACCTGGACCTCCGACGCGCCCGATGGTCGTCGCCGCGGGCCTACACCGGGTCGAAACTCGCGGTGATGCTGTGGGGTCTCGAACTCGACCGACGGTTGCGCGACGTCGGGTCGCCGGTGACCTCGATGCTCACCGATCCCGGCTGGGCCGCGTCGAACATCTCGAACAAGCCGGGCCTGGGCGTCCTGCACCGCGCGGCGCAGGGCCTGGCGGGTGTCGTCGGCAACGATCTCGACGCCGGCGCGGCACCCACCCTGCACTGCCTGACCGAGCCGATCCCGCCGGGCAGCTACGTAGGGGTCGACGGACCGTGGGGACTGCGCGGCCGACCGGTGCTGTCGGGCCGATCGCTCACGGCGTGCGACTACGAGCTGGCCGGTCGACTCTGGACCGAGGCCGAGGCCCGCACCGGCACCCGGTGGCCGCTGGGGTAGGGCCCACGTGCCCGGCCGTATCACGCCGGGTCGGTCAGTCGATCCGACAGCTGAGCGGTGAGTTCGTGCGCATACTCGAGTTGCCGCTCGAGCTTCTCGCACGCCAGTCGTGCGCGCTGCCGGAACTCCGCGACCTCCTCGAGTGCCGCCCGTCGGTCCGCCGGCGCCGCGTCGGAGTCGTCGAGGACACTCTCGGCGTGCAGGAGCGCGCGCATGTCGTCGAGGGTGAAACCGAGAGGCTTCATCCGCCGGATCACGAACAGCCGATCGATGTCGGCCCGGGTGTACAGCCGGAAGCCCCCGGCCGAGCGAGCGGACGGGACGACCAGACCGACCTCGTCGTAGTGGCGGATCGTCTTGATGGACAACCCGGTTTCCGTTGCCACCGCGCCGATCTGCAGGTGCTCGGCGGTGTCGGTCCCGTCGTCGGTCACGACCTGTCCTCTCTGCCCGGTCAGCCCTCGCCGCCGAGCTGCCCGCTGAGACGTCGATGACGTTCGGCGCTGTGGTCGTCGAGGCCGACGATGGTGGCCGTCTTGCCCTTGGCTGCGTACTTGGTGGTGACGGCATCGAGCGTAGCGACCGTCGACGCGTCCCAGATGTGTGCGCCGCTCATGTCGATGACGACGTCGTCCGGGTCGCCGACATAGTCGAACTGGTACACGAGGTCGTTGCTGGACGCGAAGAACAACTCGCCCCGCACCGCGTAGACGCGGGTTCCGGGTTCGGGATCGGCGACATCGACCACCTCCGTGAAGTGGGCGACCCGGCGCGCGAACAGGACCATCGCCGTCAGGACGCCCACGATCACCCCGTACGCGAGATTGTGGGTGGCCACGGTGACGACGACGGTCGCGAGCATCACGGCCATCTCGCTCTTCGGCATGCGCCGCAAGGTCTTCGGGTTGACGCTGTGCCAATCCAGGGTGCCGACCGACACCATGATCATGACGGCGACGAGCGCGGCCATCGGGATCAGCGCGACGATGTCACCCAGCCCGACGACCAGGATGAGCAGGAAGAGTCCGGCCAGAAACGTCGAGATGCGGGTGCGGGCCCGGGACTCCTTGACGTTGATCATGGTCTGGCCGATCATCGCGCATCCGCCCATGCCGCCGAAGAGACCGGTCACGATGTTGGCGATGCCCTGACCGGTGGCTTCACGCGTCTTGTCGGAGTGGGTGTCCGTGAGGTCGTCGACGAGCTTGGCGGTCATCAGCGATTCGAGGAGGCCGACGAGTGCCATGGTGAAGGCGTAGGGCGCGATGACCGTCAACGTGTCCCAGGTCGACGGAACGTCGGGGATGAACAGGCTGGGCAGACTGTCGGGCAGGTCGCCCTCGTCGCCGACGTCGGGGACGGAGAACCCGACCGCGAGTGTGACCGCAGTGAGCAGCACGATCGCGACGAGTGGTGATGGGATCGCCGTGGTGAGCCGCGGCAGACCGACGATGATCGCAAGCCCCGCCGCGACGAGGGGATAGACCAGCCACGGCACCCCCAGCAGGTGGGGGAGTTGAGCCGTGAAGATGAGGATGGCCAGTGCGTTGACGAATCCGACCATCACGCTGCGCGGGATGAACCGCATCAGACGGGCGACACCCACTGCGCCGAGGACGATCTGGATGACCCCGGCGAGGAGCACCGCGGCGATCAGGTGATCCAGGCCGTGACTGGCGACCAGGGGCGCCACCACCAGCGCCACCGCCCCGGTGGCGGCGGAGATCATCGCCGGACGGCCGCCGACGATGGCGATCGTCACCGCCATCGTGAACGAGGCGAACAGGCCCACCCGCGGGTCGACCCCGGCGATGATCGAGAACGAGATGGCCTCGGGGATGAGCGCGAGCGCGACCACGAGACCGGCGAGGACCTCGGTACGCAGGCGCCGCGGGGAGCGCAGGGTCGCCAGCACCGACTGTTGTCGGGCAGGAGTCAGCACCTCGGCCGTCATCGGCGTCTCGACTTTCGTGAGGTAACGGAAACGTCTGTCGCGGAGGGGGTCACCCACCCTCGCGGGCGTCGGGCGATTCCGACGGCCGACGCCGCCCCGCAGGACGGACCAACTCTACCCTCACGGGAGGGTAGAGATGCTAATGCGGGTGCGCGGATGGGCGTCACGCCACACAACTCCAGGCGCGCAACAACACGCCCCCTGCGCGATGCGCAAGGGGCGTGTCGACGATGCGGGATCAGAGAATCGTGAGCATCTCGTTGTAGGTCGGCAGCGGCCACAGATCGTCGGCGACGATGGACTCGAGGGTGTCGGCGACCTCGCGGACCGCGGCCATGGCCGGGACCAGTTTCTCCAGCGCGTACTTCGACTCCTCGAAGGTGGACTCGCCGTGCATGCCGGCGATACCGGCATCAAGGGCCGTCAACCCGTCGTGCAACGTGCTGATCAGTCCGGTCAGTTCCTCGAGCAGCGGTGTGGGAGCCTCGATTCCGGCCATCTTGAGCGACGCCGCCGTCCCGGCGAGCTCACCCTGGTACCGGATCGCGGCCGGCATGATCATCGTCTTGGCGATCTCCGCGGTCTCCTTGGCCTCGACGAGGAGGGTGAGCGCGTAGTACTCGAAGATGACGTCCTCGCGGGCCTCGAGCTCGCGGGCCGACAGCACGCCGTACTTCTCGAAGATCTCGACGACCTCCGGCGAGGTGTACTCCGTCACCGCGTCGACCGTCGTCCGCAGGTTCTTCAGTCCGCGGGCGGCGGCCTCTTCCTGCCATTCGTCGGAGTAGCCGTTGCCGTTGAAGATGACCGAGCCGTGGGCATTGACGATCTCCTGCAACACCTTCTGGACGGCGTCCGCGAGTTCGAGACCGTCGGCGAGGAGCTTCTCGAGGTCCGAGGCGATGAAGTCGATGGAGTCGGCGAGGATCGTGTTGATGGCGACCATGGGATCGGAGATCGACTGATTGGAACCCGGTGCGCGATACTCGAACCGGTTGCCGGTGAACGCAAAAGGGCTGGTGCGGTTGCGATCTCCCGGATCGGCTTTGAGGGGCGGCAGGGTGTCGACCCCGAGTTCGATGACCCCCGCGGCCTTCGAACCGGTGGCGCCGCCCTTGGCGATCTGCTCGAAGACGTCCATCAGCTGGTCGCCGAGGAAGATCGAGATGATCGCCGGCGGAGCCTCATTGGCGCCGAGACGATGATCGTTCGACGCCGACGCGACCGCCGCACGCAGGAGCCCGCCGTAGAGGTGCACCGAGCGGATGATCGCGCCGCAGAAGGTCAGGAACTGCATGTTCTCGTGCGGGGTGTCGCCGGGATTGAGCAGGTTGCCCTGATTGGCGTTGCCGAGCGAGAAGTTGACGTGCTTGCCCGAACCGTTGACGCCGGAGAACGGCTTCTCGTGCAGCAGGCATTTCATGCCGTACTTCTCGGCGACGGCCTTCATCGTGGTCATCATCAGCTGCTGATGGTCGTGGGCGAGGACCGACCGCTCGAAGACCGGTGCGATCTCGAACTGGCCGGGCGCGACCTCGTTGTGCCGGGTCTTCGCCGGGATTCCCTGTTTGAACAGCTCGCGGTCGAGTTCGATCATGAACGACAGCACGCGTTCCGGGATGGCACCGAAGTAGTGGTCGTCGAACTCCTGGCCCTTCGACGGCGGTGCGCCGAACAGGGTTCGGTTGCAGGTCATGAGATCTGGTCGCGCATAGAAGAAGTGCTCGTCGATCAGGAAGTACTCCTGCTCGGCGCCGGCGTAGGAGACGACGGTGTCGACATCGTCGTGGCCGAAGAGGCGGAGCAACCGCATGGCCTGCTTGCTCATGGCCTGTTGGCTGCGCAGGAGCGGGGTCTTCTTGTCGAGGGCCTCGCCGGTCCACGAGATGAAGATCGTCGGGATGCAGAGGGTGTTGCCGTTCGGGTTCTCCAGGATGTACGCCGGGCTGGTGACGTCCCAGCCCGTGTAGCCGCGGGCTTCGAAGGTGCCGCGCAGACCGCCGTTGGGGAAGCTCGACGCGTCGGGCTCGCCCTGCAGCAGCGTCTTGCCCGCGAACTCGGCGAGCGATGCACCGGTGGAGTCGGGTTCGAGGAACGAGTCGTGTTTCTCGGCCGTGAAACCGGTGAGCGGGTAGAAGACGTGGGCGTAGTGGGTGGCGCCCTTCTCGATGGCCCAGTCCTTCATGGCCACCGCGACGTAATCGGCGAGGGTGGGGTCGAGCGCGCAGCCGGTGTCGACGGTCGCGGCGACCGCTTTGAAGACGTGCTTGGGCAGCCGCTTCTTCATGACCGACAGGCTGAACACATTGCGCCCGAACGTGTCTGCGAGGGGTTCGGTGAACCCCGGCGCCGACACGTCGTAGGTCGTCACGGCCTCGATCGCCTGTCGGCGGGACATGCTGCCACTCATGGATACTCCTGGATGGTCTGGGCCCCCCTGTGCGCGGGGGCGCACGACGACGTCGCTACGCCGTTTGTCGCAATTGCGAGCGCTTCGACGCTATGAGCTGGGTGTATGCGCCCGATTGCCCCTGTGTGACGCCGAGGAAAACTAGTGCCCCTCGGAACCGATCGGGGCAACGCCGTTTTCGAGAACCCGTGGCGCGACGGTCTACCGCAGCGTCGCGTTGTCGCCCATCACCGCGCCCTCGCGGCGCGGATCGGCGCCGCCGATCCAGCCGCCGCCGTGTCGCAGCAGTGCGCTGAGCCCGCTCGACTGTTCCTCGACCGACACCTCGGCTCCGCGTTCCCGGAGGCCGCGGACCAACGGATCGTGTGCGCCGTCGTCCGTGGTGTCGACGAGCGGGTGTTCGCCGCCGACGTTGGAGGTCGGGGTGTTGGCCGAGCCGAAGTCGATCATCGACACGGCCTGCTGGGGATCGAGGCCCCAGTCCAGCATCCCGACGATCGTCTTGACGACGAACTGGATGATCACCGACCCGCCGGGGGAACCCAGGGCCGCGACCACCTCGGCCGGCGCTCCGTCGGCGCCGGGCTGCAGAACGAGTGTGGGCGCCATCGACGAGCGCGGCCGCTTGCCCGGCGAGACCCGGTTGGCGAGCAGCGTCCCGTCGTCGTCGCGGGGTTCGGCGGAGAAGTCGGTCAACTCGTTGTTGAGTAGGAACCCGTCGACCATGTGGTAACTGCCGAAGGCGGATTCGATGGTCGTCGTCATCGTGCCGACGTTGCCGTACCGGTCGGCGACGGTGATGTGACTGGTTCCGTGTTCGGTGCCCGGGTGCGACCCCAGGGGCACCGGTCCGAGGTCACCCGCCGGCGCCTCGCCGAGCGAGGAGTCGGGTGAGATGAGCGCTGCCCGGGACCGCAGATAGGCCGGATCGAGGATGGTCGCGACCCCGCGCCCGGGCAGCGGGACGAAGTCCGGGTCGGCCACATACTTGTCGCGATCGGCGTAGGCGAGGCGTTCGGCCTCGGTGACGAGGTGCACGGCGGCTGGGTCGGGACGCCCGCCGTCGGCGTCGAGATCGGACGGCGGCATCGACGGCAGATCGAAGTTCGCCAGGATGCCCAGCGCCGACGCGACGGCGATCCCGCCGGACGACGGTCCGGGCATGGCCACGATCTGTCGCCCCCGATAGGTGGTGACCACCGGCTCCCGGGCGATGGCACGGTAGTCGCGTAGATCCTGCTCGGTCATCAGGCTCGGTGTCATGCCGCCCGCGGTGCTGCCGGCCTCGGCGACGATGGCTCGGGCGAGCGGCCCGTCGTACATCGCGCCCGCGCTGTCGGCGGCGAGGGTGCCGAGCGTCTTGGCGTACGCGGGGTTGACGAGCCGGGCGCCGGCCGGCTTCGCGGCGCCGTCACTCCCGAGGAAGTAGGAGCGGGCCTCGTCGTCGGCGCCGAGTTCGGCCGCCGACGCGGCGATCGCGGTCGCCAACCGCGGGCTGATGTCGAACCCGTTGTCGGCCAATTCGATCGCCGGATCGAACAGATCTCGCCACGGTTGTCCGCCGAAGTCGTCATGGACCATCTCGAGCATGCGCAGCACGCCCGGCACGCCGATGGACCGTCCCGAGGCGCGGGCACTCGGCACGGGTGGGGTGGGATCGTCGGGGGCGATCCGGGTCAGGTAGGTCTCGGTGGCCGCCGCCGGCGCCGTCTCGCGACCGTCGAAGGCCCGCACGCTCTTCGACCCCGCGTCGTAGTAGAGCGCGAAGGCGCCTCCGCCGATCCCGGAGGACTGCGGCTCGACGAGTCCCAGCACCATCTGCGCGGTGACCAGGGCGTCGGCGGCCGTCCCGCCGTCGCGCAGCACCTCGCAGGCCGCGCGGGTCGCGAGCGGATTGGCGGTTGCCGCTGCGTAGGTGTCGGTGACGACCGGTCTCATCCCTGTTCGGAAGCCGGACGCGACTTCCGGTCTGGTGGCGATGTCGGTGGGTGCGGCCGTCATCGTCTGGGCGTCGATCATCTCGCCGTTGGGGATCTCGGCGCAGGTGACCGGACTCGCTTCCGGCTCGGCTGGATCCGAGCCGCAGGCAGTCGCGAGGAAGGTGGTGGCCGTCGCGACGACGAGGACACGTACCACTCGAGAGACTCCGGACCCGGCCGTCATCGGCCAAGCGTACTGACCGAGTGGCCGTTCGCGACGCGAACTGGGTCGAATGTTCAGGACAGCGGCCGTAACCGCATAGGGTCGAGGCGGAGGGCCGCACCGGCATGGTCGGCCGGACGAGACGAACGGGGAGAATCGTGGGAGTGGTACGGCATCAGGCGAAGATCGACAGGCCGCGCGAGCGGGTCTTCGACTACATCGACGGTTACCAGAACGTCCCGGAGTACCTGCTCGGAGTCACCCGGTTCGAGCCGACGACGGAGAAGACCAGCGGACTCGGCGCGAAGTTCGCGGTCTCGATGGACGTCGGGCCGAAGACACTGAAGTCGGTGGTCGAGTGCACCGAGTACGTCGAGAACGAGCTCATCGAGTTGAAGGCCGTCGAGGGTTTCGACGCGAACACGACGTGGCGGTTCGCCGACGCGGACGGTGGATCGGGCACCGAACTCGACGTCGAGATCAATTACAACCTCCCCGGCGGTACGGCGGGCAAGCTCCTCGGCAAGGTCGTGGGTCCGTTCGCCGCTCAGGCGGTGCGGCACACGGAAGCGACGATCAGGAAGAAGATCGACTAGGAGCCGGATTTCGGCTCGGGCTCGGCAGACTGCCGTTCCAGCGCCGGACCGGGTTCCGGTATCCGGTTGGGCAGGTGCCGCGAGAACAGCAACGCCAGCACGAGCAGGCCGAAGACGACGAACAGCGACTGCTGCAGGGCCGCGATCTGCGAATCCGAATAGGCCTGTGACACCGCCTGTGCGGACTCCTCAGAGCCGCCCGCTTCGAGGACGAGGGTGCGCGCCTCGTCGGCGGAGATGATCGGCACTCCCTGGTCGTCGACGGCGGCGACGATGCGTTGCTGGTCGATGGGAGAGAGGTTCTCGGCGTCGTTGACCGCCGACACGAAGCCCGACGACAGCATGAGCAGGAAGACCGATCCCGCGACCGCGGTGCCGAACGACGACCCCAGGTTCTGGAAGGTGCCCTGCAGGCCGCCGACCTCCGAGGTGTCCTTCTCCTCGACGGCGGACATGTTGACGTTGCCGAGTTGTGAAGCGAGCAGACCGAAGCCGGCGCCGACCACGAACATGCCCGCGGCGAAGGCGGCGTTGCGCAGATCGATTCCCACCGAGGCGATGACGAGGAGTGTTCCCAGAGCCATCGTGATCTGTCCGCCGCGGGCGATGAACCGTGCGGAACGCCGTGCGGTGAGCCAGGATCCGAGGATCGAGAACAGGACGAGCCCGACCGAGAGCGGCAGGATCTTCACCCCGGTCTGCAGTGCGTCGCGTCCGAGCATTGTCTGCAGGTACACGGGGACCACGAAGAAGAGGGCGGCGATCGCGAAGTACTGGGCGAGGAATCCGCCGAGTCCGCTTCGGAGAGCAGCGATGCGGAAGAGTTCGACACGCAGCAGCGGTTGGCGGCCGGACGTCGCCAGGGTGCGCTGCCGCAGGACGAACAACCAGAGCACGACGACCCCGGCGAGCAACAGGTATGCCACGGGGGAGACGCCCAGCGGGGCGATCTCGTCCCCGCCGATCTCCGGCGGATGCTGCGGCTTCAGCCAACCCCACGTCTTCGACTGCAGGACGCCGTAGACGATCAGCGACAGGCCGCCGGCGGATGCCACGACGCTGAGGGGGTCGATGCGTACCTCCGGGTCGCGGGGTACGTCACGAATCAGCTTGGCCGCGAACAGGACCGCCACCATCACGACGGTCTCGGCGACGAACACGTAGCGCCACGACAGATAGGTGGTCATCACGCCGCCGAGCAGCGGGCCGACGGCGGCGGCCAGCCCGGTGACCGCGCCCAGGATCGAGAATGCGGTGACCCGGGCCTTGCCCGTGTAGTTGATGGCGGCCAGCGATGCGATCGCGGGGATGACGAGCACCGCGCCCAGCCCCTCGACGAGTGACCAGCCGATGAGCAGGACGGTCAGGTTGGGACTCAGCGCCGTGGTCAGCGAGCCGATGCCATAGATGACCGCACCGATCTTGAATGCTCTTGCGCGCCCCATCAAGTCGCCGAGCTTGCCTCCGGTCAGCATGAAGGCGGCCATCGTCAGCGCATAGAAGGTGATCGCGGCCTGCATGCCGGTGATCGAGGTCCCGAGGTCGTCGGCCACGACCGAGATGGACACGTTCATCACGGTGCTGTCGAGCACCATCACGAACTGTGAGACGGCCAGGATGATGATCACAGACCAAGAGCGCATCGTCAGTCTCCTCAGATGTGGTGAGCGCTCTGATCTTTACAGGTTCGGCGGTTTACTGCGCGGGATTGAGCATCGGTACGAGGAACTGGCGCGCCACCGTGGCGAGCTGCGCGTCGTCGGTGATGTCGACGACGCGGCTGGGCACGGTGAGGAACGACGCGGAGATGCGGACCATCATCTCGGCCACGAGATCGACGTCGAGTTCGTCGGAGATGTTGCCCGCCAGCTGTTCCCGGCGCAGCTGGGCGGCGACGAAGTGCTGGACCGTCGCGAGCAGCATGCCGTCGCCGCCGATCATCGATTCGATCAGCATGCTGGGCTCGGCGTCGCTGATCTCACCGATGAGCGGGTTGCCGGAGATCGCCCGCAGCGAACCGACGAACCCGACGACGACGCGGTCGGCCACGGTGTCGGCGCGGGGGATCTCCGCGCGGAACCGGTCGAAGTACCGACGGAACTCGCGGAGCACCACCTGGTCGACCAGGGCGTCCTTGGTGGCGAACTTGCGATACAGGGTGACCCTCGTGACGCCGGCGCTCTTCGCCACCTTCTCCATCGGCGTCCGTTGCACGCCCAGCCGGCAGAAGAGTTCGAAGGCCGCGTCGAGCAGACGTTCGGCGGTGGGATCGGCGGCCTCGTCGGACTGGGCCGCGGATTCGAGAAACGCTCGCTGGAGAAGCGAGCTGGACAGCGGAGCGCCGGACGGCTGCGTGGTCACTCGCCTCACCCCCTTCCTCACATCATGACCGCATGAGCTTCCATGATCGCAAAATTCGCGAAAGAGGTGTGTTCTGGACCACGCGGTGGTAACAATGATACAAGGATACGTTGTTTGTCACATTGATACATGGAAGTGATGGGACGGGGTCATGGAAGATCTGAACAGGCGGAACCTGATACGCGCGGGCGGTGTCGTCGGCGCAGCCGGTGCGGTCGCGGCGCTCTCGCAGACGACGCCGTGGACGTGGTCGCCGGCGAACTCGGTGCCCGGCCGTGGGCGCGGCGCGGACCCGCGGCAGCTGTGGGACGACGAGGCCGACCCGGTGATCGCCAAGGTCATCGACAGCGGGCAGGTGCGCAACGTCAATCGCCTGCTGCGCACGTGGCATCGTAACTCGCAGCCGCTGCCCGCCGGGCTGCCCTCGGAACTGCGCGACTTCATGGAGCACGCTCGTCAGCTGCCCGCGTGGGCCGACCAGGCCAAGCTGGCCGACGCGGTCCGATTCAACCAGAAGCGCGGAACCTACCTCGGCGTCCTGTACGGCTTCGCCAGCGGCATGATGAGCACCGTCATCCCGCGCGAGGCCCGGTCGGTCTACTACTCCAAGGGCGGATGGGACCTCAAGGACCGCATCACCAAGACCGCGAAGCTCGGATACGACATCGGATCGCTCAACGCCTATCAGCCCGGCGGCGAGATGATCGTGACCTGCGTGAAGACCCGCATGGCGCATGCCGGCGTGCGCCACCTCCTGCCGCAGTCGCCGCACTGGGTGCACGGCGCGACGGAGAAGAAGCCGATCAGTCAGGCCGACATCATGGTCACCTGGCACAGCCTGCCGACGACCGTCATGCGCAACTTCGACAAGTGGAACGTCCCGATCGCGGCCGACGAATCCGCCGGATTCCTGCATTCGTGGCAGATCACCGCTCGCCTGCTGGGCGTCCAGGACGAGTACATCCCCGCCTCCTGGGCCGCCGCCGACTCGCAGGCGCAGCAGGTCCTCGACCCGATCCTGGCGCCGACCCCCGAGGGTCGCAAGCTCGCCGACATGCTGCTCGACCTCGGCATGAACCTCGACCTCTCGCTGATCTCGCGCGGCGTCCTGGGGGCGCTCACGCGATTCGTGCTCGGTGACAAGGTCGCCAACTGGTATCAGATCCCGCGGGAGCCCGTGTGGAGCCCGCTGCTCGAGACGGCGTGGGGTCCGTACGTACAGATCCGCGAGGGTCTGCTCAATGTCGGCATGCCGCGTGAGGCCTACTGGTTGTTCGACGAGTTCCTCCGCCAGTTCGTGCTCTTCTACATGTCCGAACTGCGGATGCCGATCAACATCGAGATCCCGGTGATCAACAACCCGAAGTACAACTAGCCCACCCGGTGGTATGTCTCAGAATCAGGCGGCTAGTCTCCGGCGTTCGATCGGCGCCTGGCTGCGTTGTCGTCGGTCGAGATAGCGATGCTATCCCTCCCTCCTCCGCCTTGCCAGACACCGATCGCTCCGCCGGAGACTGGCCACCTACTCCTGAGACACACCACTAGTCGGCGGACTCCTTCTCAGCCCCCGCCGACTCACCGACTTCCACCGCCCGGTCCTGCTTCTTCTTGTTCCGCTTCGGCAACAGGGGGAGGCGGGGCCGGGCGGTGAGCCATTTGCTGAACGGTAGGCGTAGGAGGACGTCGACGAGCGCCAGCGAGGCCGTCAGTACCAGCACGACCAAGATGATCGAGCGCAGGATCGCCGAATGCGGGAACCAGTCGAAGAGGCCGCTGAGGAATCCGACGCGTCCGAGGACGTCCAGGATCAGGGGGTGGACCGCGAAGACCCCGAAAGCGCGCAGGGTCGCCTGGGACACCAGTTTTCCGGCGGCGGGCCGGCCGGCGGCGCGTCGGTCATCCCAGACGAGGCCGATCAGCCACAGCAGGACGAAGCCGCCGATGAACCAGGGGAGCGACACCGGGTTCCAGGCCGTGTTGGCCTTCCACGGCACGTTGCCCGGCGATGTCGCCAGCAGGTATCCGGCAACGGTGAAGGCCGCGCAGCCCGCCGCGACCAGGACGACCGTCGCCATGTGGTCACGGAGCCAACGGTCTACCGCCTCGCGATGCTGCGCGGCCAGCACGCCCATGGTGATGAAGAGCGCGTACATCGGCAGCGTCTTCCACAGGTGCTGGTAGGCGACGTCCCACGCATGACCCGACGGTCGGGGTAGGTACTGGTAGATGACGAACACCAGGAGTTGGATCGCGGTTCCGCCGGCCAGCATCAGCCACGGTCGGCTGCGGCCCCGCTCGAACAGCCACGAGATCAGCGGGAAGAACAGGTAGATCTGCATCGAGATCAGCAGGAAGTACAGCTGGTACTTGCCCTCGCCGACGAGGAGGTCGTGCGCGAGGCGCGGCGCCATCTCACTGATCGGCGGGAACGGATTGTCGGCGATGATGATGTGGTCGGTGATCGTGTAGATCAGCGTCCACGCCAGGTAGGGCCCGACGACGAGCCCGAAACGACGCCGCCAGAACTGCCACGGCGACATCTCCCGACCCTGCATGCTCAGCACGAGGACGTAGAGGGTCACCGCCACGAAGCCGTATCGGGTCAGGTGGCACAGGGTGCCGACGAGATTCGCGCCCCTGATCTCGTCGGCACCGCCGTTGATGGCGTTGATGCTGTGCGCGACGACCACGAAGGTGAACAGGACGACCCGGACGAAGTCGGCGGTGTGCGCCCGACCGCGGGGCTTGGTCGTGGGCGCGGGAGGGGCCGAATCGGCGGGACGGGGTGCCACGGTGGCGGAGTCCGGCGACTCGACAGCGTTGGCCGTGGTCTCGTCGTCGTCGGCGGTGCGCGCCGATCCTGATGCCGCGTGCACCAACGAAAAGACCTCCCCGGGTGAAACGGTAGAACGTATGCGGTAGGCAGTGTACGGACACAAGCTGGCAGGAACCTCAACGCCGGGGTGTCCTCAGTGGTGACGATCACAGCCGGAAATGTCCGGTTCGCGTTCGGGTTCGATCGTACCGGCGCTCGCAATGCGACGCCGGGCGTCACACATCGTCGGGGATGTCCCGGCGGGTCCCGATGCCGAGCTTGCGGAAACTCTTGGCGACGTGGTTGCGCACCGTCGTGGTGGCGAGCCCGAGTTCAGCGGCGATCTCGTCGGCGGTGAGTCGTCTCGCGTACATCCGCAGCACCTCGCGTTCACGACCGGTCAGGCCGGCGACCCGGGGATCCGAGGATCTGCGATCGCGGAGCTGCCGCACGATCCGCGCACGTGCCGGCGTGGCGGTGGCGGTGTGGAACGCGGCGAGGTGGCTCGGCGGCGCCGCCATTCCGGCGACCACCCACAGCGACACCGGATCGGCGATCCCGTGCCGTGCCGCCCGGTCGTAACCGGTGGCGACCCATTCGGCAGCTGTTCGGGGTCGGCCGCGGTCCCATTCGATCAGAGCGCGGGCCGCGTCACCGTGGTGGTCGCCGATGACCGCGGCCGCGGGCAACCGTTCGGCATCGACGAGCGCGACCTCGGCATCGTCGAGGGCGCCGGAAGCCGCCAGAGTCAGCGCGAGCCAGTGCCGGGCGATGCGTTCGTCGCTGCGGTGTCTGCTCCTGGCGAGCAGGCCGGCGGCCCGCCCGGCCTGAGTCGCCGCGGCGGGGAAGTCCGCGTCCTCGAAGTGCAGCTCGGAGCGGATGGTCGCGAGCCACGCGCGCATGCGGAGGTCGCCGAGTGATGTCGTCGACGCGGCGAGCGCGAGTTGCCGCCTCGCCGGGTCCGGGTCGCCGCTCGAGAGCAGGGCGCGGGCGCGCATCGCGTGGAGCTGCGCGTCCGCCAGCCCTTCCGCGGCGATTCGCCCGGAGTCCGGCAGCCGGGTGGCGAGGTTCGGGTCTCCGGCCAGATCGGACGCGAGGAACCACGCGGCCCATGCGGCGCCGCGCGAGACCGGGTCGGCGCTCTCCTGCAGTACGTGCCAGGGTGTCGCGGCGTCGGGCCGGCCCGTGTAGGTGTCCAGCAGGGCTGCCGCCACCTGGCCGAGCGGATGGTTCTGTTCGCTGATCGTCCGCAGTTGTCGTCTCGCACCGTCCGGATCGGCATCTTTCAGAAAGGTCGAGACTGCCGCGGCGACGGCGATCGAGGGCGTGTCGAGTGGAGAGGTCGCGCGTATCCCGGCGAGTCGGGACCGGATCTCGTGGCCGGGCCGAGTGCCGAGCGCGAGTGCGTGCGCCCACGTGAACCCGGTGTCGGGGGTCGGATCCGACGCCCACGCGGAGCCGGCGAATCGTTCGGCCGCGTCGGGATCGCCGGATCGGAGGTGAAAAGCGCTGGCGGCCAGGAGGTCTGCGGAGGTCACCGGTTCGCCGACGACGAGGCCCCAGGTGGCACGCATGACGGGTGTCGTGGCGGCGGCATGAAGACGTTCGGCGAATCGCCGACGGCGTGCGGGCGTCACCGACCGCTCGACCGCGCCGGCGACGAGCGCGGAGATCGGGTGGGCGCCCGTCGCATCGGTGACGACGAACTCGTGGTCCTCGAGGAGGGTGATCGAGTCCAGTGCGTCAAGACGGGCGATGCACTCCCAGTCGAGCAGACCTTCGAGGACGACGAGCGCGAGGGTGTCGGCGCAGTCCCGGGGGAGAGCGGACAACCGGCGTCGAACGGCATCGACGACACCGCGTCCGGGCACGTTCTCGCGCGCCAGGGCGCAGATCAGCTCGGGGTTCCCCGCCGCGGCCGCGACGTCCGATCGGGCGCCGACCATGCGTCCCAGGACGGCCGCGGCCGAACCGTCCAACGGCCCCAACGCGAGGTTCGCCCATCGGCTGGTCCGCAGATGCCTCGTGATCGAGCCGGGCACGGCATCTTCGGTGGGCGCGGCAGCGAGGAGTCGTACCGGGCCCAGGTCGGTGAGTGCCATCAGGAACTCGAGGACGGTGGGGTCGGCGCGGTGGATGTCGTCGGCGATCACGAGGGTCGGCAGCTGTTCCCCGGCGATCAGGTCCCGCCGAAGCGCCTCGACGGGATCATCTGCGCCGGAACGAGCGTGGAGCGCGTGGAGTGACGTCGGTACGGTCACGATCTCGCGGCGCCATGGCTGCCTGCCCCCGAACTCCGCGAGGAGCCGGGATTTGCCGACGCCGAACGATCCGGTGACGAGCACCGCATCGTGTGTGTCGAGCAGACGGGTGAGCTCGTGGATCTCCGCGTCGCGCCCGACGAACGGCGGCGGAACGTGACCGGGGCCGGCCAGCCCGGCGAGGCGGATGCGACCGTCGGTCTGGTGCAGGCAGTCCGCGGGAAGGCGTTCGCGGAGGCGACTGAGGACGGTCCGTAAAGCGGCGTCGGGGTGTTGCGGCCTGGTCATGGGCCAGATCCCGGCAACCAGGTCCTTGCGGGTGATGCCGGTATGCCGGTGCCGGAGCAGCAGGACGAGCGCTCGATGTGCGGCGGGGCGTAGCGGAACCGGCCGGCCGTCGGCGTCGAGCAGCGTCACGACCGGCATCGTGCTGAACGCGACGGCTCGGCGATCGGCGTCCATGGGTGTCCGTGCTCCTCGAAGGCGTTTCCGATTCGGGCTTCTGGTTGATCAACAATTGATCATGACACCCGTTCCGCCGTCCAGCAGGGTGACCGGCATGAAGAAGATGATGATTCTCATGGTGTGTGCCGGGCTCTGCGCGATCGGTTGCATCGTCGGCGCGGGACTGGCTCTCACCTGGAACACCGGGCAGTCGGCGCTGATCGCCGGGGTCGGTGCGCTGGCGGCGGGCGCGCTCGCGGTCGTGTTCGTCGGTCGGGTGCGGGCCGAGAACCGGCGCCAGGGGACGAACTACACGATCTTCACCATCTGAGGTGTGTGGTGTGGCCGGGTGAGGTCGCTCGCGTAGACTCCCGCTGTCGGGGAGCCGCGCCACCGTGGGCTCTTCGCGGTCCGCCTTCGTAGCTCAGGGGATAGAGCAACCCTCTCCTAAAGGGTAGGTCGTAGGTTCGAATCCTACCGAGGGCACCAGTCTGGCCGTTCCACTGCGCAAGTGCCGTCTGGCGGGGTTTCGGCTAGGAACTCGCGCCGGATTTCGCGAACCGCCGACGGTAGACGAGTGGCGAGACGCCGACACTCGCGGCGAAATGGTGTCGCAGCAGCGTCGCCGACGTGAAGCCGACCTGGCGTGCCACCTCGTCGACGCTGGCGCTGGTCGTCTCGAGCAGGTTCTTCGCCGACAGCACTCGCTGTTCGGTCAGCCAGCGGCGAGGCGAGATGCCGACCTCGTCGACGAAGCGACGCGCAAAGGTACGTCCGGACATGTGCATTCGGGACGCCATGTCGTCGATGCTGATGTCGCGGTCGAGGTTGGCCGTCATCCAGGCCAGAAGCGATCCGAAGCCCTCGTCGGTGCACGCCGGCATCGGGGCCTCGACGAACTGTCGTTGTCCGCCGTCGCGGTGTGGCGGCACGACCATGCGCCGCGCGATGCGGTTGGCGACGGCCGGTCCCCAGGATTCGCGGACCAGGTGCAGCGAGGCGTCGATCCCGGCGGCTGTGCCGGCGCTCGTGGTCACGGGTCCGTCGTCGACGAAGAGGACGTCGGTGTCGACCTGCGCCTGGGGGAACATGCGCGCGAGATGGTCGCCGTAGCGCCAGTGGGTGGTGCACCGACGGCCGTCGAGGAGTCCGGCCGCGCCGGCGACGAACGCGCCCGAGCAGACGGTGAGGACACGTCCGCCGTTGTCGACGACCGCACGGATGGTGTCCAGGATCTCGGCGGGGTAGTCGCCGCTGACGCTTCCGCCGGGGATGACGACGAGATCGACGTCGCGGCACTCGTCCAGGGTGTGCGACACCTGGATCGACACCCCGTTGCCGACGGCCAGCGCGGTATCGGGGTCCGGTGTGGCGACCCGGAAGTCGAAGGCGGGGACGTCGTCGTCGGTGCGGTCGAGGCCGAACACCTCGTGCACGACACCGAATTCGAAGAGCGCGACGTGTCCGTAAAGGAGGACACCAACCGAATGCAGCACCTGACCAGTATGGCAGATAATTTGCGAACATTGACTGAACTGCCACTGGTGGCCGAAATGATGTGGTCGGATGATTTACTGCCATGACACTCCTCTTCGTTCTCGCCCTAGTCGTCGCCTCGGTCGCCGGCGCAGTCGGCCTACTGAGTCTCACCGCGCGACGTACCCCCGTCGGCCGGCGGACGCCGGGCCAGCGGATTGCCGACTGGTTCACCCGGAATCCGAGGCGCCCCTACGGCCCCGACACCGAGCGTGTGGCAGCAGAACTGAGCATCCTCACCCGCCGGTACGACAAGCTCATCTGACCCGTCGGCCGCTGCGCTACCGTTGCGGTCGTGAGTTCACAGACAGTCCTCGTGACCGGCGCGACCAGTGGCATCGGGGCCGAGGTCGCCCGCCAGTTCGTCGCGAGGGGACACCGGGTCTACGGCACCACCCGCAATCCGGATTCCGTACGCAACCCGATCCAGGGCGTCACCTACGTACGGCTCGACAACGCCGACTACGAATCCGCCGAGTCCTGCGCGGCCCTCGTCGGCGACGTGGACATCCTGATCAACAACGCCGGCGAGTCCCAGGCCGGTGCGCTCGAGGACACCTCGATGGCGGCCGTCGAGGATCTGTTCCGGGTCAACGTCTTCGGGCCGATCGCGCTGACCAAGGCGGTGTTACCCGGCATGCGTCTCCGGCGCCGGGGCACGGTCGTGATGGTCGGGTCGATGTTGTCCAGCTTCCCGGTCGCCTTCCGGTCCAATTACGCCGCGACCAAGTCGGCGCTGAAGGCCTTCGCGCTCGCGTCGCGACGCGAGTTGGCGCCGTACGGGATACGGATGATCAGCGTCGAACCCGGCACGATCGCCACCGGTATCGGTGATCGCCGCAGCATTCACATCGGCGACGACTCGCCCTATCGTGCCGAGTACGAGACGCTCGCCGCCGCCACCCGGCGCAACGAGGACGCGGGCATCAGTGCGGCGAGCATGGCCACCCAGATCGTCGACGCCGCCCTGTCCGAGCATCCGAAGCCGTTCTACGCCAAGGGTAATCAGGCGGGGGTGGTCTTCCTGCTCCGGCGGCTCGCGCCGCGACAGCTGATCCTGGACATGACCGCGCGCAAGCACGGACTCCCGAAGGTGAAGATCTGACCGTGCGACTCACGTTGCGAGTCATCGGGATCGGACCCGGCGGACCGCGTCAGATCACGCTGCAGGCGATCGACGCGATGGCCGACGTCGATGCCTTCCTCGCGTTGGAGAAGGGCACGGCGAAGAGCGGCCTGCTCGACGCACGCCGCGCCATCCTCGACGAGCATGCGCGCCAGGGGCATTCGCTGGTGGAGATCCCCGATCCGCCACGCGACCGGGAACCGGACGACTACGACGCCGAGGTCCGGCGCTGGCACGCCGCGCGCGCCGAGCTGATCGCCGGCGCCCTGCGCGACGAGGTCGGCGACGGGGGAGTGGCCGCCTTCCTCGTCTGGGGCGATCCCGCCCTCTACGACAGCACGCTGCGGATCGTCGACGATCTCGCCGCCCGCGACGACCTCGAACTCGCTGTCGAAGTCATCCCCGGCGTGACCAGCGCGAGCGCGCTCACGGCGGCCCACGGCATCGTCGCCAATCGTGTCGGCGAACCGATCCACACGACCACGGGCCGACGCCTCGCGGAGACGCCCGCGGGCGCCGACGCGAATCAGATCGTGATGCTCGACGCCGACCTCAGCTTTCGCCACACGGCCGACCCGGACGATCACATCTGGTGGGGCGCCTACGTCGGCACCGAGGACGAGATCCTGATCAGCGGCAAGGTCGGTGAGGTGACGGACCGGATCGTCGAGGCCCGCGCCGAGGCCCGGGACCGGATCGGCTGGATCATGGACATCTATCTGCTGCGCAAGAGTCGCCGCTAGCTGGACCCTTCGTGGCTCGTCGCTAACGCTCCTCGCACCTCAGGGAGCAATGGGGGTCGCTTCTCTGGAATTAGGAGCCTGCTGAATTAGGGTCCAGCCTGGGTTGAGGTTCCTGCTGCGGGGATGTGTCGGTTCCGGGGTGTGGTCGTGGTGATCGATCTAGGTGGGGCGGCGGTGCCGCGGTTCAGGCGGTGGCCAGTGTCCAGGTGCCGTTGGTGGTAGTCAGTCCGAGGGTGATCAGGCGGCGTAGGTTGATCGCGGCGGCGCGGTGGTGCAGCCAGTTGTTGTTGCGTTCGATTCCACGGTAGGGCACCCGCCGGTTACCGCGGGTGAGCCAGGCAATCGTCCGTTCGACCATGGGTCGATG
>NZ_LZMP01000019.1:0-83045 GCF_001691435.1 Gordonia sp. UCD-TK1
TTCGTTGCCCACACAGATCATGTCGGTCGTTCACCTCGTCTTCGGTCGTCTCGATCGATCGTCGGTGTGAACCTTGGGGTGATCACCCTTGACGCGGCCTAATGGATCAGTGCTCACCCCACATGGTTCAGGGGGCACGACATCCCAGAAGCGTTCTAGCGGGTGATCCTTACCCGGCCGGGCCACGGTCTTCGTGTAGAAATCCGACACCGTTTCAGGGTCTCGGAGTGGTCACCGGCCGGGAAGGCTCACACAAACCAGCATCCCCTGCAGGACGCCGATCCACCCCCATTAGGGTCTCGCAAGGCGTCTCACCAGGCCCTTCGTGGCTCGTCGCTTGCGCTCCTCGCACCTCAGGGACCAGTGGGTGAGTAGTTCTCTCGGATCAGCGAGCGGTGAGGGGCGCTCCGCTCGCACCTCCGAGCGCAATTGTCAATGCCGAGAGTCGTACGGCAGCAACGCCATCTCTCGCGCGTTGCGGATCGCGGTGGCGACCTGGCGCTGCTCCTGCGGGCTCAGCCCCGTGAGGCGTCGGCTGCGGATTCTGCCCTTGTCGGACAAGAACTGCCGCAGCAATGCGACATCCTTGTAGTCCACGGGATTCCGCCCGTCGACCCGCACGCCCTGTGCGATGAGAAGGTTCCGCTTGCGCTTCGCCGGCACTTCCTCGCGCTGACGTTGTCTTCTGTTGGCCATCACTGTTCCTCGTTCTCGTGGGTCCGGATCACCAGCTGGACTTCTGGATTCCGGGTAGTTCGCCGCGGTGCGCGAGTTCGCGGAACCGCACGCGCGACAGGCCCGCCTTGCCGATGTACCCGCGGGGCCGGCCGTCGACGGCATCCCGGTTGCGCAGCCGAGTCGGACTTGCGTTGCGCGGCAGCCGTTGTAGGCGTCGTAGCGCTTCCGAACGCTCCTCGGGCGTCGAACTGGCTGCGACGCTCGCGCGCTTCAGTTCGGCGCGGAGGTCGGCATACCGCGCGACGACCTCGCGGCGCTGTTCGTTGCGGACGATCTTGGACTTCTTGGCCATCAGCGGTCCTCTCGGAAGTCGACGTGGGCGCGGGCGATGGGGTCGTACTTGCGCAGCACCATCCGGTCGGGATCGTTGCGGCGGTTCTTCCGGGTCACATAGGTGTATCCGGTCCCGGCGGTGGACCGCAGTTTGACGATGGGCCGGATCTCGTTGCGCGCCATCAGACCTTCTCCCCCCGGGCACGGATCTTGCGCAGCACCGACTCGATGCCGTGCTTGTCGATCGTCGAGATCCCCTTGGCGCTGACGCGCAGCGTCACGTACCGCCCCTCGCTGGGCACGTAGTAGCGACGGCGCTGGATGTTCGGGTCCCACCGGCGCGACGTCCGCTTGTGCGAATGCGACACCTGCTTGCCGAAGCCGGGTACCCGACCGGTGACCTGGCACCTCTTGGACATGCTGCCTCCTGTTCTTATCGACAATGATTGGCATTAACTGTGCGGCCACGGTACCGTCGTCGAAGCACAAATGGAAATCATTCTCAATAGAACGGAGTGGAGTCGTGCTCGACGATCAATCCGCGAACCACCCGCAGGACGCCCCGGGCGACCAACGGACCCCGGTCGTGCTGGTCACCGGGCTCGACGCGTCGTCGATCCACCGGGTGGGCGACGCGTTGGAGTGCGGCGGCGTCGGCAGCGTCCAGGTCCACCACGACCTCACACAGGTCGAGGATGGCCGCGTCGTCCGGACCCTCAGCTGGCGGGGTCCCGACGGTCGCAGCCACCATGACGTCTGCATCGTGGAACTGGCCCACGGTTGCATCTCGTGCACCCTGCGCGAAGACCTGCTCCCTCTGCTGCGGCGGCTGCACCGTCGACCGTCGGTGAACCGGATCGTCCTCACACTCGATCCCGTCCTCGAACCCGAGCAGGTCGCCTGGTCGATCGAGAACGTCATCGTCTCGGACATGCCGGGATTCGACGACGCCCCGGCGGCGGCCGACGTCCGCGTCGATCTCACCGTTGCCTGTGTGGCCGAGGAGGATTGGCTGACGTCGGCGACCGGCGATCTCTCACTCGCCGAGGGCGGCCACGTCGCACTCGACGACGACCGCACCCTCGCTCAGGTGGCGGTCGGTCAGGTCGCCTTCGCCGACGCGCTGGTGGTCGCGGCATGCGACCCGACCGCCCGCGACGCCTGGGCGTCCGCGCGACTCGTCGCCGTCCTCAAACGGCTCGCGCCGAACGTCCCGATGATGTTCGAGTTGCCGCAGCGCCCGATCACACCCGTCCTCGCCGAACAACTGCTCGCCGCCGTTCCGCCCCGTTCACGTCGCGGACGCATCGACGGTCCGCACGACCCTCTCCTGGCGGGCGAACCTCCACTGGAATCCGACTGCGGGGTCACGTGGGTCGAGTTCCACAGTGATCGACCGCTGCACCCGGATCGCTTTCACGAGGCCATCGACGCCCTCCTCGACGGGGTCGTCTGTGCCCGCGGGCGACTCTGGATCGCCACTCAGCCCGACGAGGCGCTCTGGCTCGAGTCGGCCGGCGGCGGACTGCGCGTCGCGCACGGCGGTCCCTGGCTCGCCTCGATGACCGACGACGAACTCGCGCAGGTACCCGACGAGCGTCGGGCTCTCGGTGCACTGCGCTGGGACGAGACATTCGGCGACCGGCACACCTCGCTCGTCGCGCTCGTCCATCAGGGCGACCCCGCCGAGATCGAGGAGGCCCTCCGTGGCGCCTGCCTGAACGAGGTCGAATTCGCTGCCGGACAACAGTTCTGGTCGACCTTCGACGATCCGTTCGGGCAGTTCCACGCCGACCCGTGCGATGACCTCGACGTCGGCGAGCCGACCGTGGACGCACTCCCCGGCGTCGACGCTGATCCCCGGGACAACTGAACCCGCACCGACCCACATCTCACCGGAAGGCACCCACATGAAGAAGGGCATCCACCCCGATTACCACCCCGTCGTCATCCGCGACGGTTCGACGGGCAAGGAGTTCCTCACCCGATCGACGGCGACATCGTCGACGACCGTCACCTGGTCCGACGGCAACGAGTACCCGCTCATCACCGTCGATGTCACCAGCGACTCGCACCCGTTCTACACCGGGGTCAACACGATCCCCGACGTCGCCGGCCGGGTCGAGAAGTTCCGTCGGCGCTACGCGCACCTGGAGCGCGGCCAGTCCTGACCAATCGGACGCGAACTCCGGTCGTGCGTCGCGAGGGGTCTTGGCAACGTCGGTCGCCAAGACCCTTCGTGACGGCCTCCGCAAGCTCCGGCCTCCTCAGGGAGCAGAGGTTCTTTCGTCAGCGTCCGGATTTCATGCTCCCTGAGGTGCGGGCGAAGCGAGCCACAAAGGGTGTGGCAACGTCAGCCCGGGAGCAACCCGTCGACCAGCGCGTTGACGATGTCGTCGAGCGGCACGCCCGGCAACAGTGGGCCGGTCAGCTGATCGAGCAGGAGGCCGTCGACGGCGTAGTGGAACAGTGCGATCTCTCGCGCCGACCCCGGCAGGCCTGCCTGCTCGTTGAACGCCACGTCGACCGCGAACCCGGAACGGCGTTGTTCACCGATGATCTCGGCGACCTCGGGGCGCCGGATGCCCTCCAGTCGGAGTTCGAACAGTGCGATCGTCACGTCCCGGTTCGCCATGAGACGGTCCACGATGTTGCGGAGGTACTCGGCGAACAAGTCCCGGGAGGGCGGGAGTCCGGCCCGTTGCGCGACGAAGTCATCGCTCGGTGCCAGCCGCTCGTGAATACGCTCCATGAGGCCTGTCAGAAGCGCTGAGCGAGAACGGAAGTAGTTCGTCGTCGTACCGAGGGGCACGCCGGCGGCACGGCCCACCGCGCGGTGGGTGAGTCCACGCGCGCCGGCGTCGGCGAGCACTTCGAGACCCGCGTCGGCCAGCGCACGTCGGCGGTCATCGTTGCGAGCCATGGAAAAACGATAGCGCAACCACTACATGTGATGTAGTTTCTGAACCACTACATCTGAAGTGATTGGGGAACAGCATGCGTGAACTCGTGTACTACGTGGCCGTGAGTCTCGACGGGTACATCGCCGGTCCGGACGGCCAGTTCGACGCCTTTCTGATGGAGGGCGATCACATGGACGGCATCAACGAGCGGTTCGCCGACACCATCCCGACGGACTACGCCGCCGCACTCGGGATCGACCAGAGCACAGGGATTTTCGACACCGTCCTGATGGGAGCCGGTACCTATGCCGCCGGGTTGCCAGAGGTGACGAGTCCGTATCGCCACCTCGACCAGTACGTCTTCACCCATCGTCGACGCGACCCGGTGGACGGCGTGACGTTCACGGATCGCGACCCGGTCGAGGTGGTGCGTGAGCTCAAACAGGGCAAGGGAAAAGACATCTGGCTCTGCGGAGGCGGCGATCTCGCGACTCAACTGGCCGACGAGATCGACCGGTTTGTCCTCAAGCGTCAGCCGGTGATGTTCGGGAGCGGCATTCCGCTGATGGCGCCCGGCCGGTACGCGCCCAGGAGGTTTCGACGCGTCAGCGCACACGACTTCGACACCGGCGTGTCGATCGTCGAATACGCCGCAGCGTAGGAGCGGACCTACCCCAGCACCGAGAGCGCGTCGTCGAGTGAGACCAGGTCGGCCATCGTCACTATTCTCTTGGCGCCATGGAGTTCCGTCGCGGCGCGGATGGCGGCCAGCGCCGTCAGTCGGCCGGTGGCCTCGGACTGCCCGGAGCCCGAGGCCTCCCGACGCTCGCCGGCACGCCGACTCTCCGCGACGACGTGCCAGGCGTCCGACCCGAGGGGAGGCGCCCACGTCAGCGTGTTGCGCAGCGCCGGCACCCGCCCGATCACGCCGAGTGCCGCGGTCATCGGGGCCGAGCTGAGAGTGAGATACGACCGGACCACGCCGGGTCTGTCGCCGAGAAGGACATGGTCGGGGAAGTCCGCGCGTAGGTAGCGCCGGGTCCGGCCGTCGGGTCCGGTCGCTTGCCGGCTTTCCCGGAGATTCCGCACCGGCCGAGTCTCCGGCGGGCAGTGGACGTCGGAGCCGACCAGTCCGACGGTCCACGCGACCGCGGCGGGACCGTGTTTCTCCCCGGCTCCGAGCATCACGAGCACATCGAGGTCGTCGTCCGGGCGCGAGTCGAGTGCGGCGGTCAGGATCGTGCTGAGCCCGGGCGCGAGGCCTGCCCCCAGGACGACGGGTCCGGTGGCGGTGGCGCGTAGTCGGTCGAGATAGGCGCCGGAGGCCGAGATGTCGACCAGCGGCGTCTGCACGATCGCGGCTCCCAGCTCCGGGCGTTCGATGCCGGAGGCGTTGACGACGACATCGTTTTCGGCAGCGAGGTCGCGCAGGGTCGCGAGGTCGCCGCGCAGATCGATCCGGGCGTCCCCGCTCGCCGCGCGACTCGTCACGGTCACGACGTGACCGTCCTGCTCGAGTTCGCGGGCAACGACGGTGCCCACCGCACCCCGCCCACCGAGAAGGAGGACCCGTGGGTTCGCGTGCTCGTTCGATTCGTTCATCCCTCACCCAGTTCGTCGATACCGACTGCCGAGGACCATCCTCGCGGACAGCAGTCTCGTTCAACGGTGATCCTCGCGTACGCGTCGCACCTGGGGTCGGTTGTGTCCGGGGGGTGTCATCGTTCCGCTCACCCGCTATCCGGGACGTGCGCGGGAAGGGGTACATAACCGGAACCGCGCGACCCACATCATCAATCCCCGGCCGGGGCTGGCACACCCGGCAGCGGAAACACGAAAGGCGACGAGGGCTCGTCGAGCCGCTCGTCGCCTTCGAGGTGAAGTGGGGCTTGTTTGGCAATGGCGCTGATCAGGAGGCCAAGACCCAGATCCTTGGCTCTGGCACAGGATATCCGCGACTCTGGCACAGATAGCGACTCCGATCGCGCGGTTGGCAGCCTCGCCACGGGCGACGTCGGCGTTCAGAACACCAGATCAAGCAAAGTGCCGCGTGCAAGGATGAACCCATGACCTCGGATCGAGCCGCCACCTACTACGCCGACTGAAACGGTCCGCAATCTCGTATCCGAGCCGACTGGAGAAGGGATCGCACTTTCTCGACCCACTCGCAAAGTCAGTGGATGAAGTTTTTCACGACCACCAGAAGCCGCTAAATTGCTAGTCGCCTAACTAGCCACGCGAACATTAGCTGTATTCTTCAGAATGCACATAAGGCCGCAACCAGACCGGCAGCATTTGTCACGAACACTAGCGCCGATATCACCGATATTCCGCGCATCGAGTAATCGATATAGACCGCAGCATTCTCAGGATCTCGGGCTTTCACGAGCAGCGCGACAAGGGGCACGGCCGCAATCGCGAGAATAATCGCTGCGGCGAGCTCAGGATGCTCCCATGGCAACAAAATCCACGACACAGCTGTCAGCATCACCGAGGGAATGCACGAGGCGAAATCGGTTGCGTGAAAGAACCAACTCGCGACAGCCGCAGAATCCTGCGAGGGATCAGGAACTCCCTCGGCCTCTGCAACAAACTCGCTGTACAGCGCGACCAGCTTGCCATTTACCAGCACAGAAATAACCCAAGCCGCAAGAGCACACACAAATGGCACCCAGTACACCCGTGTCGCCCCTTGGCTCAGATCAATCTACAACGAGACATAGGTCGTATGGCGATGGAGTCTGCTAAACGGAGCGGACCCTCTACACGTGTACTCCACCTGCCCCGTTCCCCACATTCTGGTCGCATCACAGCGCAATACCGCACGCGCACTCTCGCGTCTCCGTGAACCTTCCGTGGTTTCCCCTATGTGCTTCCACGTCCGTCCGTCACCAAGGATGGTGTCAGCACCACGCTTTGAGTTAGCTTGTGTATAAACCGTACCAAAGCCGTCGCTAACCGTAGTGGTGAACGTAAACTCGAGCCGACGATGCAGTCGATCACGATACTGAATCGTCTGGAAATGCTCGAGATCTCTTGCTGCGCGGGAGTTCCTGCTGCTAGCGATAGCCACCACTTGTCCACGCATTCCAGGTACATCCAAAGTCTTCTTATTCAACAATTGTCCTTATTATCGCTCACTCGACTAATCCGAACATAATTCCTACACCGGCGCACGGGCAATGTTCACAGAGATATTGGGGTCGCGTGGCAAGAGTGTCGCCTTCCTAAACTTACCGCGACTGTTGAAGATCACCGTGAATCCAGCGCCAGCGAGTAACTGATCGTCCGCACTAATCGCGATTAGGCTCTTCGCCGTACTCGAGTCGAAGTCAGTCGAAAAAAAGCTCGCCTCGGCCCGAATACTGTCTCTGTCCTCAAATCTTAGATAGGGCGCCTGCCAGCAGAGCTCCTGATTGCCAATTTCTCCGATAGGTACAGCAATGGATTGGACGGCTTCACGATTCCCAGTAATATCAAGAACTTCAGATAGCTCCAACTCGACCCCATCCGGATCACCGCCGTCGAAGAAAGTCGTGCACATTGCCGAACGATCGATACCAATTCCCTCCGAGCGGGCTTTATCGATTAGGTCGTCCAAAGAGAAGAAAGTGCTCCAGTAGACCAGGGTGCCCTCGCGTCCAGTTTCGAATCCCGCATAATTTCCGTAGTTGTCTCGCAGCAACTCACCCGGACGTGTGTTCGATCCATACTGCACCCGCTCGAAAACAAGTTCGCCGTCTTCAGTCGATCCCGTCTCATTCTTGAAGGAAACCGACTGCAAGTCCACAACGGCTACGTATGTACGTGCTGCGCGGATGAGTCCGCGGTCGGAAGCACTCGTGCTGCTGCGTAGTGAAGCTGAATGCGGTCCCTTCAGTCCCAAGGCACGCAAGGCATCGCGATGCTCTGGCTTAGCCCCGATCGCACTTTTCAGTTGGTAGACGAGAAGGTCACCGGATCGCCCTGATACCCGCCAAAACTTGTCAGTCCCAGGCAGCGGAAGGTCCGGGTCATGCTCAGGTACTGTGCCATCCTTCAAGTACGAAACAGCCAAAGGACTGCCTACCTCTCGCTTCGCCGGGCTCGCTACCCCAAGCACCACCGGCTCGACATTGCACTGACGAGCTGATGGATCTCAGGCTGTGGCCAATCATCGTTGACTGCGTTGCCCTCGGCAACAGATGTGTTTAGCAAAGTTTCGCTGTGGCGATCGAACAACGGCTCTGACATGTGCGGAAACCCTCCCACGCCTACCAATGCTCCCGACATTAGCAGCAGAACCAGACCCTGGTCTTGTTCTACCTGTGACACGCCCAACGTTATGTCCGTCTGAATCACTTCCAATTGCTTCGGCACTTCGATGACTCCGCTACGCAGGCTTCTGATCTGCGGACGAACTCAGATGTTCAATAACCTGCACCAGGCGAGACACCCTCTCTGTATCGAAGACCTGAGTCGGACCTTGCGGCGCGCTGTCCGTAAACGGGCGCTCGAAAAGCTGTGCAGGCTCCATCTCGCCGTGGCGCGTGAGGAAGTCCACGATGAGCCCAATGAAGTGGATCTGATCGGCGGTTGCGTTGGTATCGCTGACGAATTCGCCAAATGTCTCATTAACAGTGTCCCGCTCAAGCCCCACCAACGACCGTACAAACCGCGGAAGTCCGCGAGCATCGTCGATCGCCTGTTGGATTTCCTTCTGTGATCCCGCGCCACAACGGGCCAGTAGCTCGTCCAACGAATCAAGATCGTTC
The DNA here is from genome assembly GCF_001691435.1 of Gordonia sp. UCD-TK1. Taxonomy (NCBI): domain Bacteria; kingdom Bacillati; phylum Actinomycetota; class Actinomycetes; order Mycobacteriales; family Gordoniaceae; genus Gordonia; species Gordonia sp. UCD-TK1. The sequence goes on from NZ_LZMP01000019.1 coordinate 8,669, forward strand.
TGCGTCAATGGCTTTCCGGTTCTGAGCTTCTGCAGCGCGAGGTTGTCCGGTTGTCGTCGTAGATAGTCGCGGATCTTGGCGTTGAATCGTTCCTTGTCGGTGCCGGTCGCCATGTTCGGCATGTCGACCTCGGTGACGTCGCCGTTGAAGGTGTCCTGCAGATCGGTGTAGATGACCGGCTGCTTCGTCTTCTCGAGAAGCCCAACGAGAGAGCGCAACTCCTTGCGTGCGTCTTCGAGCATCTCGGGGGTGACGTCTTCCCACCACTCCTCGGAGGCAACTTCCCGGAGCAGTTCTTCCTTGGCTTTGATCTTGGGGATGGTGAGTTGCTCGAGCAGTCCTTCGGCGATGACGCGGACCTTGTCTTCTTGCCGTTCGAGGGTGGTGTCGTCGGCTTCGATGACGGCGAGCTGGCCGCGCAGGACGATGAGGTCGAACCGTTTGGCCATTTCATCGGTGTCGCGGACGGTGGTGGGGAGGTCAGCGAGGTTGTCGACGATGTCGCGGACCTTCTGTTCGGTCAGCGATTCCCATTCGTTGCGGTCGCGGTAGACCTCAACCTGTCGGCGGCGGGGACGGACGAGGAAGTTGTCGAGGTCCATACCGGCAACCTGAGTGTGCAGAACGTCGGTGACCTGTTCACGCAGTTCAGAACTTGTGCGTGAGCGGTCGAGCGCCCAAACAAAATCCGTTCGGGCGGTGAATAGGCGCTCCGAGAGCGAAGCCGGCAACCGTGCCTCGGCTGGCGCGGGGTGGGCGTTGAAGAACTCGACGTTGCCGCAGAGGTCGAAGATGAAGAAGTCGGTCTTGTCTTGTCCTGGTCCGTAGAGGTCGGGGCGTAGGCGGGTGCCGCGGCCGACCATCTGCCAGAACTTGGTCTTGGACCGGACGGGTTTGAAGAACACCAGGTTGACGACGTCGGGGACGTCGACGCCGGTGTCGAGCATGTCGACGGAGATCGCGATGTGTGGGTCAGATGTTGGCTGGGAGAACTGGTCGATGAGGTCTTGGCCGTGGGAAACAGCGTGGGTGATCACGGCGGCGAACTTGCCGTTGTACTGCGGGTAGTTGTGGTCGAAGCGTTGGGCGATGAAGTCGGCGTGTTTCTGGTTCTTGGCGAAGATAATGGTCTTGCCGAGGCGGTCGCCGCCGGCGACGCGATGGCCTCGGGTCATGAGGACTTCGAGGGCTTTGTCCACAGTGTCGGTGTTGAACAGCCATTTGTTGACCGCTTCGGAGGACACTTCGTCGGGGAACTCGTCGGGGTCGACGTCTTCGCCCCAGTCCTCGCCTTCCCAGCGCTTCTTCTCCTCGTCGGAGAGGTCGTCGTACTTGATGCCCGACCGCGGAAACGCCAGCGGCACCGTTACGGCGCGTGGTGGGACGAGGTAGCCATCCTTGATGGCCTCGTCGAGGCTGTAATCGTCTGTGGGGACCCCAGTTTCGAGGTTGAACAGCTGGTAGGTGTTGTAGTCGATCTCGTCCTTGGGGGTTGCGGTCAACCCGAGGAGGTAGGAGTCGAAGTACTCGAAGATGCGGCGGTACTTCTGGTACACCGACCGGTGGGCTTCATCGATGACGACGAGGTCGAAGTGGCCGGGACCGAAGCGGCGGCGGCCGTTGTCGAGATCGTTGATCAGGCCCATCATGGTCGGATAGGTCGAGACGTAGATGCGGCCGTCGGTGTTCTTCTCGGTGAGGAGGTTGACCGGCGATGCGTCGGGCAGGAAGGTCTTGTAGGCGTTGACGGCCTGCTTGACCAAGGCTTTGCGGTCGGCGAGGAACAGGATGCGTTTGGCCCAGTTCGCGCGCATCAGCATGTCCGACAGGGCGATCACTGTGCGAGTCTTGCCCGACCCGGTGGCCATCACCAGCAGCGCGGCTCGCTGCCGGTTGATTTCGAAACCTTCAGTGACGTTGCGGATTGCCCGTGTCTGGTAGGGGCGCTCCACGATCGTTCGGTTGATGTCGACGTCGCCAAGCTTCTTGCGCGTGGCGCGGCGCTGGATCTCCAGCATCAGTTCGTCGCAAGTGTAGAAGCCTTCCACCTGTCGGGGTGGGTAGTTGGTGTCATCCCACAGCCAGGTGTCGAAGCCGTTGGTGTAGAAGATGATCGGACGTTGACCGTGCATCGTCTCCAGGCAGTCGGCGTACAGCTTGGCCTGATGCTGGCCGATGGTGGCTTCTTTGGAGGTTCGTTTGGCCTCCACTAGCGCCAACGGCAGCCCGTCGGTGCCCCAGAGCACGTAGTCGACGAATCCGTTCTTGTCGTCGGGCATGCCCGTGACCGGGTATTCGCGGACGCGGGGCGCGTCGACATCCCAGCCCGCTTCGCGCAGCAGCAGGTCGATAATGTCGGAGCGGGTGCGGGCTTCGTCGTAGTCGTGAGTGTCCGTCTGTCGGGCAGCGGCCGCCTGCGCGGTGGCGACCTCGGCGCGCAGCTTGGCGACCAGCTCCTCCAAACTGGCGTGGGCGGCGTCGGCCGCTTTGAGCTGCTCGTCGCGCGCCAGCAACTGCTCGGTCAAGTCGGCCCGTGCGCCGGCGGCTTCTTCGAGTTGGGCGTCTTTGCGCTCGAGCTCCGCGCCGAGTTTCTGCAGCTGGGCCATCGTCTTGGCTACCGCGGCCCCGCCACCCGGCTTGGGTAGCTTCGCCCGGTCGAGCTTCTGCTCCGGGGTTGGCTTTGACTCTGGCTGGGTGGCGTAGGTGCGGGCGAGCCACGACAGCACGTGGAACAGTTCCTCGAGCAGGCGGATGCCTGACTCCTGCCCGATCGAGCGATCGTCGTGGACGGCATGGTTGCCGGCGCGGCGGATCAGGTCGAGCTTCGTCTGAACGTTGCCCGGCACGATCGCCTGGAAAGCGGGGTCGTGGATGCGCGCCGACAGGTCATCCTTGTATGGCTTGTCCAGGCCGTTGACCGTGTACAGCCATCTGACCGCAGCCTCGACAGTGCGGCGGGCGTAGAAGCAGGTAGAACGGCTGTCGAACAGTGCATCGCGTTCGGCGTTCTTCGCCGACGCATGAATCTGCGGCCACTCGCCCTGCAGGAAGTCGAAGTTGCTGGCCACCGTGCCTCCTCTCTAGCCTGTCTGATCTTGGCACACGACTCAAGCCGATTTACGTAAGCCGGACAGATTACATCGCTCCTCCGACAGGCTGAATGAGCCGACTTCGCCAGGACACTGTCGGTCCCGCCGGGCACAATCGACTCGCTCGATCACCACCACGACGGAGGGCCGATGTCGCTCGAGATGAAAAGAACTGCGTTCATCGCTGACCAGCTCGACGAGCTCACGGTGTTCGCACTCCTCGACTACGACTTCTCCATCGCGCTCCATCCCTGCGACTCGGGGTTGCGCTTGACCGCGTCGTCGCTCGACGTTGACGACGACGATTTCGTGATGACGTACGGCGGTGAGCGGTGGACAGACGATGATCCCGGTCTCGAAAGTGATGCCGACTCGTCCACGGGCACGCCCTGGGCTCCATTGATTCCCGACCATGTGAAGGACATCGATTCGAGTGACGAGGACGCGTGCGCAGACCAGTTCATCGCCACCGAAGATGCCCATGCCGAGCTGGTGGAACTGTTCACGGCGTTGGTTACGAGCGGTTGGAAGGTAGCCGTACGCCACGTCGATTCAAAGGATGCGACGACCGGTACCCCTCACATCCGCCTCGAAGCGGAGGCCCCAGGCAGCGATGCGGACCGCGCGGCGACGGCGCTCCGCGCGCTGCGTTTACCAGCGGACTTCTCGCAACTGGAGGCGACGTATGCGCCGGAAGACGTGAGGGACGGCCCGGCACGGTGGCGGTTCGCCGACAACTCGGCCGTGGCCATCACCGCAAGCGGCGAACGCCACCCCGTGAAGATCAACGCTGTACAAACCTATGCGGTCAGCGCCGCGCCGATGTGGACACTCCATCCCGGCACCGATACCGCGATCCAGCGCCACACCGCAGGCAGCGCCATGAAGGGCTCGGCCCTCATCCAGCCGCCCAGCCCTCCGACCCCCACACAGGCCGAGACCGACGAATGCCGGAAAGCAGTGGACACGTGGGCATCGAACAACGAGTTCGGGCCGACGATTGAACCGGCGAAACCCGCTGACGTTCAGCGAGCCCTCGACAAGCTCGACCAAGGAACCGTTGGCTACTACCTCCTCGAGTTCACCAACGGGGATTGCTATCTTGGCCAGTCGATTTCGATCGCAGATCGACTCAAAGGACACCGCACGCTACACAAGGACATCAGCAGCATTCGCCTGTTGCCTGACCCCGCCGCACGAAGCCTCGTCAATCCGCTCAGGCATCTACTCGACCGCGAAGCAGGCCTCATCCACAGCCTCCAAACCGCTAGGCTGCCCGCGCGTAACAAGGCGCAGATGACGTACCTGACCGGCGACGGACTACCGATCGACGAGATCTTCAAGTCGAACGGAACCACGGCTGCAGACTGGCTCTCCGACCCCATCGCCTGCAACCGTTGTGACGGAGAAGCTGGCCGCGCCCTCACGCCGAGCACGGACCAACTGGCGGCCGGGGAGGCCGCGTACAAGCGCTGGCTTGACCGGACAGCAGAGCACGCCGACACCGTGCGGTCCTTGTTGCGGACCTACATGGCGCGCTGCCTGCCACTCCCGCTGCACACCGAGTACGTGCATTGGGTACTCAGCTCGCCCCAGGTCGTCCCACGCCACCGCACGTTGTCGAACCTCAGCATCGGCTGGACTGAGGCCTTTAGAACGATGATCGGCAAAGACGGACACTTGAGCGGCATGCTGCACGTCAACGGGATTGAACTCCTCGGCGAAGACATGTCCGACGACGCCCTGGTCAGGTTCATGCGTCAACACCCCGGAGTGAGTGTCACGCAATCCGCTTATCAGGCCGCCGGCCCCTTCAATCTGATGCTCTGGGCACCAGACCTCGAATCGGTCGCTGACCTCCTCGATGACACCGCAGTCACCCGCGCAGCCGCGACCGCAGCCCTACATCTCATGCGGAAGGCCAGTCCCGGCAAGATCAGGGAATCACACAATCCCGTCTTGGTGAACGCAATCCTCGGGATCAAGCGGTAGTGGGGCTAAATGGCGAAATCAGTCGAAGAAGTCCTCATCGACCTCAACGATGGTGAACACGTCCCTGGTCTGAACACCGATGCCGTACTTAATCATCAACGCCGCCAACCGTTCACCGTCGATCAGGATGATGCGTGTGCTCACACTGTTGGCGTACTCGCGGGCACCGGGTGAGAACGAGCTAGTCGTGATGAAGATCCCGCGCGATGCCCCCATACCGTGCAGCGCTCCAACGAAGGCCTGGATGTCAGGGCGCCCAACCGTGTTGCCCTGCCCGTACCGCTTCGCCTGCACGTAGATCTGGTCGAGGCCGAGGGCGTCCTGATCGATCACGCCATCGACGCCGCCATCACCCGTCCCGCCAAGTCTGGTGGCCTTCTGCTCGGTGCCGCCGTATCCCATCGCCACGAGCAACTCGAGGACGGCGCTCTCGAGGAAGTCCGGCGTCTGTTCGCGTATCCGCTTGATCAGGTCTGTCTTGACCTCATCATGGAGTCGGGCGACGCCCTCGTTGATCTGCTCAAGCGGTTCGATGGCCGACTCGTGAATGACCGGGGTCCTGGGCTGACCTGTGGACGTTGACGGCGTGTACGCCTGGTAAGCCGGGATCAGCTTCAGATGAGCATCGCTGATGTCTCCGGTGTGCTCAGCGAGGAAAGCGATTCCAGGGTCGGTGATCTGATAAGTCGCCCGACGAGGCCGATCGACAAACTCCGCGCGCACCAGATCCGAGAGCGCCCAGCCACAGCGGCCCTCGGCTCGATTTCCACCCGTGGCAACGTGCTCACCCAGCTGCTCGTCCGTGAGCTGCATGTACGCGAGGACATCAGCCACCAGTTCACGACGTGACCGCGTCTTGCGATCGGACATGACCTCTAGGATCGGGCGCAGGAAGCCCTGCCAGACAGGAAGTTCCGATACTCGACTCGCCGAAGTCATAGGTCTACTCCGAAAGCACGACTCTGGAGCGACCGAAACACCTCATCCAGGTGGTTCACGCTGTGCTCGTTAGCATCCTGCATGCGCTCGACACCGGAACGCGCCTCAAGGAACGCCTGCTGAATATCAATTGGAGGGACTGGAATCGAGAGCGATCGTAGCTCTTTGACATTGAGATGTGTAGCCGTCGATCCAACCATGACCCGGGCAATTCTCCTGGGATCGAGCTCGTACAGGAGAAGGTCGAGTAGGTAGGGTCCCAGGGCGATCTCAGGGTTCGGACGAACCTGAACAAGCCTCTGCCCCATGCACATTCTCACTTCCGATGGGACAAGGGCTGCGATCCCCACAGTTCCCTCGCGACTGAGGACGATATCGCCGTGCTGAAGTTGTCCTCGTTTGGAACGTTCTTCGAAATCTTCCTTCGAGACGAATCGGGTTTCGTTCCACACCCACCGGCCCTTACCCAGGTTCGGTGTGCGCAAACATATCTCTCCTGCCTCTGTCCACTTCGGAGTCGAGTGTGGGCAATCGATGATCGCTTGACACGCTTCGGCCAACGGCATTCGGACCCAGCGCTTTGTACTACCGGGGTCACCGAAGAAGTTGAAGAAGATCGCGGTCTTCAAGTCTTGAATTCGTCGCAAAGCCAGGTCGCGTTTGGCGCGGAGGGTGTCGGCGTGGTCGAGGATAGCTGCGATGCGGCGTTGTTCGGGGAGGGGAGGGAGAGGGATCTCGATGCGAGAGGCTCCTGCTTTCGTTAGCTTCGCACGGGTAGTGCCAGTGACATACCTCGATACGTCATGGTTCTCCAGCACGCGAGTTAGGTATCGAAGATCGACATTCGTACGCGGCCTGAGAACATGCGCATGGTTGTTAACCCATGTACGTCCCTCGATCGAGTACGCAATACCCCGATGAGGTTCGCTGAAGTGCCCTCCATCCTCAGCAAGGAGGACGAGCGGCTCGTCGAATATGTATCCGTCTATTGTCCCCTGTTGCCCATTCGCACCGTAGTACGGATACGACCCTGCTTTTCGCTCCGACTCCTTAACCGGCCGGCGCTGCCCGTCTAGGAACTCGCAGAGGTCTCCGAGTTCCGCAGTAGGCCAGTTCATTCAGCACCACCGGCCAGCATCTGACGGAGCTCGGCGAGGCCGGATTGGATGTCGAGTTCGAGTTTGTCGAGTTCGTCGAGGATCTCTTCGGGGGCTCGGTGTTCGACTTCGTCGTGGATGATCTCTTTGTAGCGGTTGAGGCTGAGGTCGTAGCCCTGCTCTTCGATGGCGTTCCGCGGAACGCAGAAGGACTGCTCGGTTCGCTCGCGCTCAAGTTCCTCGCCGTCGCGTTCGGCCCAGCGTGTCAGGACGTCGGGCAGGTTGTTCTTGGCGTGCTCATCGTCCGCGAGTTCGGCGAGCGGCCCGAGCTTTTCGCCGTCGAGCAGCGCGTTTCGCTTGTCGTCGAGCGAGAATCCGTCGGCCCGGATGTCGTAGAACCAGACATGGTCGGTGCCGCCCGAATTGGTTTTGGTGAAGAACAGAATCGCGGTAGACACACCCGCATAGGGTTTGAACACGCCTGAGGGCAGCTTCACGACCGCATCGAGCTTGTGGTCGTCGACGAGCATCTTCCGCAGGGTCTTGTGGGCTTTGGACGATCCGAACAGCACGCCGTCCGGCACGATCACGGCTGCGCGGCCACCGGGCTTCAACAGGCGCAGGAACAGTGCGAGGAAGAGCAGCTCGGTCTTCTTCGTCTTGACGATCTGCTGTAGGTCCTTGGCAGTGTTCTCGTAATCCAGGCTGCCGGCGAAAGGCGGGTTGGCGAGCACCAGCGAGTAGGCGCCGGCATCTCCGGTGTTGGCCTCAGCGAGCGAGTCACGGTAGCGAATGTCGGGCTGCTCCACACCGTGCAGCAGCATGTTCATCGAGCCAATCCGCAGCATCGTGGTGTCGAAATCGAAGCCGTGGAACATGCCGTGGTGGAAGTGCTGGGCGCCTGTGCCGGAGTTGATGTCGCCGGCGTGGTGGTCGCGCATGTACTCGGTGGCGGCGACCAGGAATCCACAGGTGCCTGACGCGGGATCGACGATGGTGTCGCCGGGTTCGGGCGCCATCATCTCGACCATCAGCTTGATGATGTGGCGAGGCGTGCGGAACTGGCCGTTCTGTCCCGAGCTCGCGATCTTGGCGAGCATGTACTCGTACACGTCGCCCTTGGTGTCCAGATCGCGCATCTCGATCTTGTCGAGCAGATCCACCACCTTGGTCAACAGCCCCTGGTTCTGGATGGACAGCCGCGCGTCCTTCATGAAATGGGCGTAGGTGGAGTCCTCGTCGCGCATCGTGCGGATGAACGGGAACACCTCCTGCTCGACGGTCCGGAACATCTCGTCGGGGGCATAGTTCTTGAACACCGACCAGCGCAACTCATCGCGGTCGACGGGGAAGGGATTGCCGACGATCGGCTTCTTGGTCAGGTTGGCGCGGTTGAGAGCGAGTTGCTGCTCGTCATCGAGGCGGCGGATGAACAGCAGGTAGGTGATCTGTTCCATCACCTCCAGGGGGTTGGCGATGCCGCCGGACCAGAACGCGTCCCAGACGGCGTCTACCTTGCTCTTCTGCTCTCCAGTGATCACCGCGTACCCCATCAAGTCGTCGTCATGAACCCGAACAGAACTGTATAGCGGGTAGGTCGGACAATTACCCCTCTCCGGCGGTGCGACACGCTCAAAGCGAGATCGCATTTTCCGCAGATCTGGCGCGCGACCTTGGAGGTCTTTCACCCACCCCCGGATGGCGGGAGCGGCCCCGAAGTATGCGCGCAGCCACCCTTTCATCGCTCCCACCTGCGGTTTCACCTCCATACGTCGCCCAATACACGCACACCCAGTGGTCTATGGGGTGTGCGTGTATGCCATGCACCACTCATACCCCGCACCCGGTTCGATGCCGATTCGTGAGCAGGCGCATGTGGTGGCATTAGTCCCGGAAGTACCCGGAACGATCCGGTAGGAGAGCAAATTGAGTGACGAGGTCCCGGCCGCTCAGTTCGGTTCGCCACGTGTCCATAAACCGGGGCCCGTCACGCGCGTCGAACTGCGCTTGCCAACTTCCGCTCGCGGCTCGCCTCTATACGGCGGCACAGACTCGTGGTCAGTCCGTTTCGCGAGTGGGCGCCGACGCTCTGGCGCGCGGATTGGACGACGGCGAATGACCTGACCGCGTGGGCGAACAAGCCCGAATACGACGTCAGACGCTGACCTGTTGGTTCAGCGCCTGACATCTCACAGCGGTTGGCGCCGCTGCTTCATCGAACCCCTAGCACGGAGTCTTCTTGATGCTACTTGCTGTCGTCTCGCGCGCCCATGGCACCGCTATGTGCGTGTCGATCATCTCGACCTGCGCCGTCTGGTTGGTGGTCCAGGCATGAGGAACCTGCCGGTCGACATCGCTATCGATGGTTACGTTCCTCGTCTAGTTCCGAAGTCGACGTGGGACGTCATCAAGGACGAAGTGCGTCAGATTGTCCGCGACTCGCAGCCGACGACCGGGACCTCGGCCGACCACCACAGGCTGGCAGTCACCCATTTCCTTGCTTGGGCAGTCGATCAACAGCGATCTCGCGACCGCGAGCGCTTGTTTACCCCAGAGGTTGTCGAGCACTACGTGTCAACGGCCTGCGACCATCTCTCGCCGGTCAGTCGTGGAACGCGGCGGTCGGTCTTACGAACAGTTGGACGTCGGGTGACTCGTAAGGCTCGCTGGGATTCACCCGCGCCGGCGTATCCCTCCTCGAGGAGTAAGCCACCGTATACCCCAGACGAATGCCGCTGGCTGCTGACCTGTGTTGAGATGCAGTCGAGCCCCATGAGGCGCCGTGTACTCCAGGCCGTGCTGGGCCTCGGGCTCGGAGCGGGGTTGGCTCCCGACGAGATCGCCTTTCTTACAACAGATCACGTCGTTCAGCTAGCACCCGGACGCGTTGCCGTCCAGCTCCCCAGTCGGGTTGTTCCTGTGCGGACACTCTACGCGCCACCGCTAGAGTCCCTTGCCCGTGAATTGCCGGCCGGAACGCACCTCATCCGAGACAAGCCCGTACCCCGAGTCGAGATGGTCTCCAACCTGATCATGCGTTGCGACATCCCGGAAAAGCTTCGTCCGCTCACGATGTCGCGTCTACGACAGACGTGGGCACTGGAAGCGCTCGCGTCGGTACCCCTGCCCGCGGTCATGACCGCCTACGGCAGTCGATCCCTTCATTTCACCGACGTACTGTTGCCCCGATTGGTTGACCTCGCCGGACAGGTCGACGCCACAGCTGACGCGCGTCTCTACGAATTCTGATCTCGTGTCGGGACAGACAAGGAGGCCGCGTCACCTGACGCAGGAGCTGGGTGACGGACCCGCCTGCAGCGCGAGAACTTTCAAGGCCGCTTTCGACGGCGCTGTGTACGCGCCCGCTCGCCATCAACTCGATGTGCTCATGATCGAGAACAACAGGGGGCGCCCCCGTGAGTTCACACCGCTTCAGTTCTTCACGCTCGCCTTCATCAACGCGCTTGAGAAGCGGCCGATGCTGTTCACCAAGATCTACGACACGTTCCTGGGCTTGACGGAAAACCAACGGCGCGCGCTTGGCATGACATCTCTGTCTTACGACCAGGTAGCCGGTTTCGCCGCCCGCGTCAAGGACCTCGTAGACGCCCAACTGCTCGATGGCGTCGATTTGATGAATGGCGTGTTCCAACACACGGCCCCTGACCTGCCGGTTATCTCCCTCGCCGTCGACTCGACCGACTATGAGACACACGCCCGGATCAGGGCATATTGGAACCGCACCAGCGATCAAGCTCCCACCAGCCACGAAATCGAGGCGGAACCCGAAGCTGATCTCGGAGCATCCAGCAGAAGGGGCACGTGGCCAATTCTTCGACCGGACAATCGGTTGCAGCGGACAGCAGATCCAGACGCACGAGACGGCCACCGATCAGCCCGCGACAACAAACCGTCAGGACCCTTCGTTGGATACGACCTCACACTGGCGGTCAACACACGACTCTTCCGCAGCAAAGACACGGTTCCCGGCTACATCGCCGCCGCCAACCTGACAGCCGCCGGCAGCCACCACGCTCGAGCAGCCATAGGCCTCATCGAGACGCTCCACAACAAGGGCCAGACAATCGCCGACGTGGTAGCTGACCGCGCCTACAACAACGCCAAGACAGAGTTTTGGACCGGCGCCCTGCGCGCTATGGGAATCGCGCCCGTGTTCGACCTCACCCTGGTGCAGCGCAGGCAACGACCCGGCCCCAAACCCGGAACGATCATCATCGACGGAACCCTGTTCAGCGTCGCCCTTCCACAACGGTTGCGTGAACTGCCCGCCTACGCAATCGGAATGACTACCGAAGCGCGGGCAACATTGATGTCCCTTTACGACGAACGAAAACCCTACGCATTTCGCTCGATGGGGAAAGCCGCCGGCGGGAAGCAGCGCTTCCGAGGACCAGTCCGAACTGACTCTCCCTCTAAGGTCTGCTGTCCAAACAACGATGTCTCCATGAAGAACCGTCTGACCCACCCGGTCACCGAGTGCGACGACAAAGACTGCGGATGCTCTCGATCGACCATCTTGGCCGACGACTATATGCCGAACATCCGCCAACGCAGCATCTACGGCACCACCGACTGGAACAAGGACTACCACCGACGCAACGCCGTCGAGGCCGCCAACAGCGCCCTAAGAACCCAGTTCCACCTGGACCGCGGCTACACGCGCGTCTTCGGCCGGGTCAAGAACGCCTTCCTCCTCGCCTTCACGATCTTCGCCTACAACTACGACTGCATTACCAGTCACTTCCGCAGCCGAGGACTCACCGTGCCCGCCGAGTATCCGATCGTCAAGATGGCACCGCGCAAATCGCCAGCACCCAAAGACTCAGCGAAACAGGCCACGATCACGAACCGCAGCCAGTCACCCCAGGCCGCTAATTCCGGTCCACCCAAGCGTTACCAGCACCTAAATGCCCCCGCACCACGCTCTGCGGTTGACCGCTGCCCGGAAATCGCGAATCCCGATTCAACTACGGGTAATCGCAGAATTTGTGCTGTATAGAAGCGCCGGTGCCCGCGCTACTGCAAATCGATCCCAAAAATTAGGGTTCTCCGTAGGGAGGTCGACGCCTACCCACCACTTATCCAAACTAGGGACGCTGGCTTTGCCAAATATGCCAGTGGTGGAGCCTAGGAGATTCGAACTCCTGACATCTGCCTTGCAAAGGCAGCGCTCTACCAACTGAGCTAAGGCCCCGTGCCGTACCGATCGGTTCGGCGGGATGCGAGATTCCGATGTCCGAAAACATCTGTCGCAGTGGGCCTAGGAGGACTTGAACCTCCGACCTCTTCGTTATCAGCGAAGCGCTCTAACCGCCTGAGCTATAGGCCCTTGAACCGAGGAGTGAGATTACCCGACCGATGCCCCAACAAACAAAACGGCTGGTCAGGGGCTCGCTCAATCGAGGTCGGCGAGAGTCACCTCGGCGCCGCCGACGAGGTCGGCACAGATGTTGTAGATGTAGCTGCCGATCGTCGCGAGCGCGGTCAGCAGGATCGCGTTGATGGCGCCCAGGAGCGCCGCGGCGCCGAAGACGGTGCCCGCCCCGATCACGTCGTTACTCGCGGCCGATTCCTCCGCCATGAGCGTTCCGAAGCTGTTGTTCACCTGATCCCACACGCCCATGCCGTCGAGGATGAGGTACAGCACGGCGACGGAAATCATCCAGATGAAGAACCCGACCACCGACAGCACGGCCGCGACCTTGAACGTCGCCCACGGGTCGATCCGACGCACCTGCACCGAGGCGCGCAGCGCGGTCCCGGCGGCGAGTACCTGGCGAGGCGCCGACCGCGGTGCGGAGGGCTTGGATCCCGGCGCCTGTGCCGTCTCGGGTCGCTTCAGGTCCGCCGTGTGGTGGATCTGATCGAGGTCGGGCAGATCGTTCTCCGGAAGGTGTCCGCGGTCGATCGTGCTGGTGGGTGACTCGACGAAGCCGGGTTCCTCGGTCGCCGTCGCCGTACCCGATCGGCGCGGACTCTCGAGCTTGGTCACCGGGGCCTGTTGGCCACTCATGCTGGCAGCGGCGGTACCGCTGTTGGTCACGACGCCGCGCGGCGGCGGGCCGCCCGGGTTACTCAGCGGCGGGCCGCCCGGGTTGTTCAGCGGCGGGCCGGCCGGGCCCTCACCGGTGCTCGGACGCTGGGCGGCGTCGCGGTTGAACGTCTCGGTCGGGGCGGCTGACGGATCGTCGGCCGGCCCCCGCTGCCACGGCGGCACCAGTCCCCCGGTCGGGGTTCCCGTTCCGGGTCCCGCCGGTCCCCCGGCGGGGCGCCCGTTCTGGTCCTGATGCGGCTCGTTCGGTGTGCTCACAGACATTCCCTCACTCAGGCGTTCCTGACGTTGCTCGCTCGGCGCCGGGTCCGAACCCACCGTTCCCGACCCGTCGACTCGCGACGGGTCGAGCAACAGTGGCCTTCACCCTAACGCCTAGGAAGAGACCTCTGTCTCGTCCGGCTCGTCGGCGTTGCGGGCGATGGCGATGACCGTGGTGCCCTCGTCGATGTTCATCAGACGGACACCCTTGGTCTGGCGTCCGGCCTTGCGCACCGATTTCGCCGTGGTGCGGATGACGCCGCCCCCCGAGGTGATGGCGTAGAGCTCGGAGTCGTCGTCGACGATGAGCGCGCCGATCAGTTCACCGCGTCGACGATCGTGGGCGATCGTCAGCACACCCTTGCCGCCGCGACCCTGCACCGGGTAGTCGTCCATACCGGTCCGCTTGGCGTACCCGCCGGACGTGGCGACCAGCAGGTAGGTGCCCTCGCGGACGACGTTGAGCGACAACAGCGTGTCGTCGGTGTTGAACCGCATGCCCTGGACGCCGGAGGTCTGCCGGCCCATCGGCCGCAGGGCTTCGTCGTCGGCGTGGAACCGGATCGACTGTCCCTTCTGCGACACCAGGAGCAGATCGTCGTCGGCGCTGCACAATTGGGCGCCGACCAATTCGTCCTCGCCACGCAGGTTGATCGCCGCGATGCCGCCGGAGCGGTTGGAGTCGAAGTCGACCAGTCGCGACTTCTTCACCAGGCCGTTGCGAGTGGCAAGCACCAGATACGGCGCATCCTCGTAGGTCTTCAGCTGGATGACCTGGGCGATCCGCTCCTCCGGCTGGAAGGCCAGGAGGTTGGCGACATGCTGACCGCGTGCGGTGCGGTTCGCCTCGGGCAGCTCGTAGGCCTTGGCGCGGTAGACGCGTCCCTTGGTGGTGAAGAACAGGATCCAGTCGTGGGTCGAGCACACGAAGAAGTGCTTGACGATGTCGTCCTGCTTGAGCCCGGCACCCTGCACACCCTTGCCGCCGCGACGCTGGCTGCGGTACAGGTCGGTCTTGGTGCGCTTGGCGTAGCCGGTCTCGGTGATCGTGACGACGACGTCCTCGCGGGCGATCAGATCCTCGTCGCTGACATCGCCGTCGGCCGCGATGATCTTGGTCCGACGCTCGTCACCGTACTTCTCGACGACCTCCTTGAGCTCGTCGCGCACGATGGCGCGCTGACGCTCGGGCCGGTCAAGGATGTCCTTGTAATCGGCGATCTCGAGTTCGATCTCGGCGAGTTCATCGACGATCTTCTGGCGTTCCAGTGCCGACAGTCGGCGCAACTGCATCGCGAGGATGGCATCGGCCTGGATCTCGTCGATGTCGAGGAGGTCGATCAGGCCGGTACGCGCGGTCTCGGTGTTGGCTGAGCGGCGGATCAGCGCGATCACTTCGTCAAGCGCGTCAAGGGCTTTCACCAGACCACGCAGGATGTGCGCGCGCTCCTCGGCCTTGCGCAACCGGTACCGCGTCCGTCGCACGATGACGTCGATCTGATGCGCCACGTAGTAACGGATCATCTGGTCCAGACGCAGCGTGCGGGGCACGCCGTCGACGATGGACAGCATGTTCGCACCGAAGCTGGTCTGCAGCTGGCTGTGCTTGTACAGGTTGTTCAGGACGACCTTGGCGACGGCGTCGCGACGCAGCGTCACCACGATCCGCATGCCGACGCGGTCCGAGGACTGATCCTCGATCCGGCTGATGCCCTTCAGCTTTCCTTCGTTGACCTGCTCGGCGATCGATTGGATCAGGTTGTCCGGGTTGACCTGGTAGGGCAACTCGGTGACCACCAGCGTGGTGGATCCCTTGTTCTCCTCGATGTCGACGACACTGCGCATCCGGATGCTGCCGCGCCCGGTGGTGTAGGCGTCCTTGATCCCCTGGCTGCCGACGATCAGTCCGGCCGTGGGGAAGTCGGGGCCCTTGATGCACTCCATGCACGCGGCGAGGGTGGTCTCGTCGTCGGCGTCGTGGTTCTCCAGCGCCCAGAACACCGCATCGGCAACCTCGTTGAGGTTGTGCGGGGGCATGTTCGTCGCCATACCGACGGCGATACCGCCGGAACCATTGATCAGCAGGTTCGGGATACGCGACGGCAGGACCGTCGGTTCATTCGTCTTGCCATCGTAGTTGGGGACGAAATCGACTGTCTCCTCGCCGATGTCGCGCAGCATCTCCATGGCCAGCGGGGTGAGCCGGGCCTCGGTGTAACGCATCGCCGCGGCGCCGTCGTTGCCCCGCGAGCCGAAGTTGCCCTGACCGTCGATGAGCGGGTACCGCATCGACCACGGCTGGGCGAGGCGCACCAGGGCGTCGTAGATCGCGGTGTCGCCGTGCGGATGGTAGTTACCCATCGTCTCCGCAACGGGTTTCGCCGATTTGACGTAGCTGCGGTCCGGGCGGAACCCCGCGTCGAAGGACGCGTAGAGGAGGCGGCGGTGCACCGGCTTGAGACCGTCGCGGACCTCGGGAAGAGCGCGACCCACGATGACGCTCATCGCGTAGTCGATGTAGCTCTTCTGCATCTCCTGCCCGAGATCGACGGGCTCGATGCGATCGCCTTCACCGCCGGCGGGCGGCAGGGTGGTGTCAGTCATGTGTGTACTTTCTCCGATCGGAGCGGAATCGCAGGAACCCGCGATCAGACATCGAGGAAGCGAACGTCTTTCGCGTTGCGGGCGATGAAGCTGCGTCGGGCGGCGACGTCCTCACCCATCAGGATGGAGAACAGTTCGTCGGCGGCCGCGGCGTCGTCGAGGGTGACCTGGCGCAGGACACGCACGGCCGGGTCCATCGTGGTCTCCCACAGTTCCTTGGCGTTCATCTCACCGAGACCCTTGTACCGCTGGATGCCGTCGTCCGGGTTGATCTTCTTGCCCGCCGCACGACCGGCCTCGAGCAGTCCGTCCCGCTCGCGGTCGGAATAGGCGAACTCCGGAGCCGACTTCTGCCACTTGAGCTTGTACAGCGGCGGCATCGCGAGGAACACGTGACCGTGCTCGATGAGCGGCCGCATGAAGCGGAACAGCAAGGTGAGCAGGAGGGTCGAGATGTGCTGACCGTCGACGTCGGCGTCGGCCATCAGCACGATCTTGTGATACCGGAGCTTGCTGATGTCGAACTCGTCGTGGATGCCCGTGCCGAAGGCGGTGATGATCGACTGGACCTCGGTGTTCTTGAGCACCCGGTCGATTCGCGCCTTCTCGACGTTGATGATCTTGCCGCGCAACGGCAGGATCGCCTGATACATCGAGTCACGGCCCGACTTGGCGCTGCCGCCGGCCGAGTCGCCCTCCACGATGTAGACCTCGCACTTGCCGGGATCGTTGCTGCGGCAGTCGGCGAGCTTGCCGGGGAGACCACCGATGTCGGTGGCGGTCTTGCGGCGCACCAGATCGCGGGCATTGCGCGCTGCCATCCGGGCCCGCTGCGACTCGACGATCTTCTTGATGATCGTCTTCGCCTCGGCCGGGTTGGCCTCCAGCCAGTGCCCGAGGTGTTCACTGCAGACCCGCTGGACGAATCCCTTGACCTCGGTGTTGCCCAGCTTGGTCTTGGTCTGGCCCTCGAACTGCGGATCCCCGACCTTCACCGAGATCACCGCGGCGAGGCCCTCGCGGATGTCGTCACCCGAGAGGCGGTCTTCCTTCTTGTCCTTGATGAGCTTCTTGTCCACCGCGTACTTGTTCACGGTGAGGGTCAGCGCGGCGCGGAAACCCTCTTCGTGAGTACCGCCCTCGTGAGTGTTGATGGTGTTGGCGAAGGTGTGGACCGATTCGGAATAGCCTGCGTTCCACTGCATCGCGACCTCGACCTCGTGGCCGGTGCCCTGGCCGGTGAAGCCGACGACGGTGGTGTGGATCGACTGCTTGGTCCGGTTGAGGTGCTTGATGTAGTCGACGAGCCCGTCGGGGTAGTGATAGGTCCGAGTCTTCGGCTTGGCCGCGGCGGCGGCCTTCTCCTCCTCGGACTTCACCGCCTCGGCGGCCTCGGTGGTGCCGCTCTCCTCGTCACCGTCGGCGTCACCCGGCGGCTCGATGGCCTGTGGACGCTGATCGGTCAGCGTGATGGTGAGGCCCTTGTTCAGGAAGGCCATCTCCTGCAGACGACGCGCCACGGTCTCGGCGTTGAATCGTGTGGTCTCGGTGAAGATCTCGGGGTCCGGCCAGAACCGCACCGTGGTGCCGGTCTTGCGCGTCGGGGTCCCCTTCTCGAGGGCGCCGGGTGTCGCGTAGGTGTAGGTCTGCTCCCAGTTGTATCCGTCGTTCTGGATCTCCAGCTCCACCTTGGTGGACAACGCGTTGACCACCGAGATGCCGACGCCGTGCAGACCACCGGACACCGCGTAGGCGTCGGAGTCGAACTTGCCGCCGGCGTGCAGCTGGGTCATGACGACCTCGACGGTCGGCACGCCCGTGCGGTGCATGCCGGTCGGGATGCCGCGGCCGTCGTCGACGACCTGGACACCTCCGTCGGCCAGGAGGGTCACGTCGACGCGCGAGGCGAAGCCGGCCATCGCCTCGTCGACCGAGTTGTCGACGACCTCCCAGATCAGGTGGTGCAGGCCTCGCTCACCGGTGGATCCGATGTACATGCCGGGCCGTTTGCGGACGGCCTCCAGACCTTCGAGGATGTTGATCGAATCGGCGCCATACTCTGACGGCTTCTTCTTGTTCTTCTTCGGTCCGGTGTCGTTGGTGTCGGCCACGAGGTGCGTCCGCTCCTGTTCTGCTCATCGACGGATCAGGTGGTCTCCGGATCCGTCGTCGATCCTTCTCGACGGGGCACACGGCGGTTGCGCGCACAGGAATACCCGGTGGGTACATCCGGGTAGCCTGGAGGCGCTGTCTGTCTGCTGTTGTGCACCCCTGTCGGGACAACTCTCCACAGTGTACTGCCTGACTCGCCCTGGAACGCGCATCCGGGGCCGCTAACAGGCCCTCAGAACGATTTTTTTGCCTCGATCCCGGTTCGATCGTGGCTTGGGGATGGAAAACGGCCCACGAGGCTCTGCAACTAGTAAAGTGCGGTCGAGTCTGCTAGCGGCGCGTCAGCCGTAGGTGTCGCGTGGGCCGCGCCCGCGCACATGCCGTTCACCCTTACGCCACGACGGGCCCTTCGGACCACTGATCCGCAACGAGGTGACCTGGCCGTTGCCGATGGCGGCCGCGATCTTGGCGAGGATCTGGGACTGGATGTAGCGAAGTTGCGTCGCCCACGCCGTCGACTCGGCCTGCACGTGGAGGACGTTGTCGCGCAACGCAACCGGCTTCGCATGAGCGGCGATGTCCGAACCCACGATCTGCTCCCACATCCCGAACAGCGTGCCTTCGCCGATCTTCTCCTGCCACCCGCGATCCTTCGCCAGACCTCCGACGAGCCGGCCGAACGGCTGCGGATCCCGCGGATCCGGACCGGAGCCGGACCAGCGTCGACGCCCCTGGGATCCGCGCGGGACCCGACGGACGGGCGACGCCCGGCCCCGGCCGACCGACTTACCCGCGGCACGGGCCTGTGCCCGGGCCTCCTCGAGCGCCTTGCGGGCACGCTCGTACCCGCCGAGTTCGCCGGGCGGTGTCGGCCGTGGTGCGGGGTCGGCGGGATCCGGGGACCCGGACGGGCGATCGTCACTCATGGGTGTCCTCCCCCCGCTGCCGTCACATCGTCGAGCGCTTCGTCGACGATGTGCGACCGCCGGCCCGCGTCGTCGTCGACCACATCGACGCCGATCCGCCGGCCACCAATCCGCCCGGGGATGTCCTCGGCGACGGCGGCGGTGATGAGGAGTTGCTCGGCGTCGGCGGTGAAATCGACGAGTTGCGCGCGCCGCTTGGCGTCGAGTTCGGCGAACACGTCATCGAGCATGATCACCGGCTCGACACCTTCGGCGCGGGTGAGCTCGACGGAGCCGAGGCGCAGAGCCAGTGCCAACGACCAGGATTCCCCGTGTGAGGCAAAGCCTTTCGCGATATCGCTGCCGAGCACGATGTCGATGTCGTCGCGATGCGGACCGACGAGACACAGGCCCCGCTCGATCTCCTTGTCGCGCAACTCCGTCAGGCGTAGTGCCAGCACGTCGGCGATCGCCTCGGGTGTGTGCTCCTCGATCTCGACACCGCCGGCGGGACGATACCGGAGCACGGCCGGCCGTGAATGCGGCGCGATCGAGGCGTATGAGCCGGTGAAGTGCGGCTCGAGCTCGGCGAGCACCGACAACCGTGCGGCGATCACCTGACCGCCGAGATCCGCGAGCTGACCATCCCAGACATCAAGTGTGCTGACCACCGAATCTGCCTGTTGCCCACCACGTCTCAGCGCCGCGGCGGCAGTCTTGAGCAAGGCCGACCGCTGACGCAGGACCCGGTCGTAGTCCGCGCGGGCGGCGGCGTAACGGGGACCCCGCTGGGCGACCAGTTCGTCGACGAAGCGTCGGCGGTCGCTCGGGTCACCACGCACCAGGGACAGGTCCTCGGGCGCGAACAGCACCGTACGGAGGATGCCGAGCAGGTCGCGGGGCCGCCGCGCCGGGCTCCGGTTGATGGTCGCCTTGTTGGCGCCCTCGGCATTGATCCGCAGCTCGGCGGTCAGCTCACGGCCGTCGTTCTCGACCGTCGCGGTCACCGACGCCGACGCGGATCCCGCGTGTACGAGCGGTGCATCGGAACTCACCCGGTGTGAGCGCAGCGTCGAGAGATAGAACAGCGCCTCGAGCAGATTGGTCTTGCCGAAGCCGTTGCGGCCGGTGAAGACCGTCGGCCCGGGTGCGAGATCGAGGTCGACGGCCCGCCACGATCGGAAATCGCGCAGATGCAGCTCACGGACGAACACGAGTCGGCGTCGATCCTGAGGACGGTGAGGCCGTGGCGGCCGTCAGCCCGGGAGGCGGACGGGCATCAACAGGTAGCTGAACGCGCTCTCGGGAGCGACGAAGGCGCCGGACTCGTCCGCGACCGGATCCTCTCCGCTGGCCGGGCGGAGGACGGCAGGCCGGCTGGGGGTGGTGAATCCGAAGTCCACCGCGTCGGCGTTGATCGCCGACAATCCGTCCTGCAGGTACCCGGGGTTGAACGCGATCGTGAGGGGCTCACCCTGGAACGACACGGGCAGCTCTTCCTCGGCCTTGCCGGCCTCGTCGCCGCCCGCGGTGAGTAGCACGGATCCCTCGGAGAACTCCATCCGGACCTGCGCGCCGCGCTCGGCGACCAGGGCCACACGCCGGATCGCCTCGATCAGCGGGCCGCTGTCGATGGTGGCGACGGCGGTGTGGCTGGCCGGGAGCAGCTGACGGAACTTCGGGAACTCCGCGTCGAGCAGGCGGGTGGTGGTCTTCTTGGTCTCGCCGAGGATGCCGAGAATGCCGTCGGATCCGATGGCCGCGCCACCACCGAACGCCAGTGAGACGACGCCGGTGCCCTCGGCACCTGCGGTCTTGGCGCTCTCCGAGAGCGTCTTCGCGGGCACCAGGACGGCCCCCTTGGTGTCGGGATCGGAAGGCTCCCACTGCAATTCACGCACCGCGAGGCGGAAACGGTCGGTCGCGGCGAGGACGACGGAGTTGCCCTCGATCTCGACGCGGACACCGGTGAGCATGGGCAGGGTGTCGTCCTTGCCGGCCGCCACGGCCACCTGCGAGATCGCCTCGGCGAAGAGCTGCGACGGGATCGTTCCGGTGACGGAGGGCACGTCGGGCAACTGCGGGTAGTCCTCGACCGGCATCGTCGGGAGCGAGAACTTCGCGCTGCCGCAGGTGATCGCGACGCGTGCGCCGTCGAGGGTCACGTCGACCGGCTTGTTCGGCAGGGCCTTGGTGATGTCGGCGAGGAGCCGGCCGGAGACCAGGACCTGTCCGGGCTCGGCGACCTCCGCGCCCAGATTTTCCTGGGCCGAGACTTCGTAGTCGAATCCCGAGACGGTCAGGCCGGTTTCGCCGACGTTGAGCACCACACAGCCGAGAACCGGGACGGGCGGACGAGACGGGAGACTGCGGGCCACCCAGGCGACGGAATCAGCGAACTCGTCACGCGCGACACGAAACTTCATGCTGGGAGGTTGCCCTTCTCTCGTTCTCGTTCCCGCCTGGATCGCCGGGTCGGCGCCGCAGTGGGTCGGCCGGCCTGGAGTGGGATCCCGCATCCGGGAATCCCACTGTAGAACGCCGCCGCCCGAGCCGGAGTGGTTGGGGCCAAGTCAGACCGTCGTCGGAGCCGGCTGCGGGCGACCCGATCGGCGACGGTCTGTGCACAGACCTTCTTACAAAAGAATCTCTTTCTAGAGGGATCCATCTCAGTAATAGGAGTTGTGCAATCTGTGGACAACCATGACATCGGGCCAGTCCGGGCGGGTGTGGACGTGTGCATGACCGGTGGAGCAACGTCGAGCGGATCCGTCCGGGGATGTGGAGTTCTCATGTTGTTCGCGCGGCGTCCACCGGCGATGCACATGCCGACCCCGCTTATCCCAAGGATTGTGCACAGCTGGTGATCGATCGTGAGCAGGGTCGATGTCGGCCGAATCCGACTGCGGGAAGGCGGTCCACGGTGTCGAAGACTCTCGACCCGAGGACCAGACTTGGCATTCGGAGGGGCCATCGCAGTCGCCATCGGATGCCACTGCGGGCGGCGGAACACCCCCGGACGACCGCACCCCCGGGCCGTCGTGGCCTCGGGGGTGCGGAGAGCTGTAGGTGTGCGCGTGTCAGCCCACGGCGCGCTGCTTGATGCGGGCGGTGAGTTCCTGGACGTGGTCGTACACCCGGCGGCGCTCGGCCATCTCCTTGCGGATCTTCCGTTCGGCGTACATGACCGTCGTGTGATCGCGGTCGAAGGTCTCGCCGATCTTCGGCAGCGAGAGGTCGGTGAGCTCACGACACAGGTACATGGAGATCTGGCGGGCCTGGGCGATCGACCGTGTCTTACCGGGACCTCGTAGTTCCTCGACAGAGATGTCGAAGTACTCGGCGGTGATCGCGAGGATGCTCGCCGCGCTGACCTCCAGGGTCCCCGAGTTGGGCAGCAGGGCCTGCAGGACGACGTCGGCCAGGGACTTGTCGAGAGCAGCGTCGTTGAGCGACGCGAACGCCGTCACGCGGATGAGTGCACCCTCGAGTTCGCGGATGTTGCGCTCGATCTTCGACGCGATGAGTTCGAGGACGTCGTCGGGAACCGCGATGTTGTCCATCTGCGCCTTCTTGCGCAGAATCGCGATCCGGGTCTCCAGATCGGGTGGCTGGACATCGGTGATCAAGCCCCACTCGAACCGTGTACGGAGCCGATCTTCCAGTGTCGCAAGCTGTTTCGGCGGCCGGTCAGAGGAGATGACGATCTGCTTGCTCGCGTTGTGCAGGGTGTTGAAGGTGTGGAAGAACTCTTCCTGGATACCTTCTTTGCCCACGAGGAACTGGATGTCGTCGACCAGCAGCACATCGACGTCGCGATACCGGCGCTTGAACGCCACCCGCCGGTCGTCGCGGAGCGAGTTGATGAAGTCGTTGGTGAATTCCTCGGTGGACACGTACTTGACCCGCATGCCCGGGAAGAGGCGCTGCGCGTAATGGCCCGCGGCGTGCAGCAGGTGCGTCTTGCCGAGTCCGGACTCGCCCCAGATGAACAGTGGGTTGTAGGCCCGGGCGGGGGCTTCCGAGACCGCCACCGCCGAGGCGTGCGCGAACCGGTTCGACGCGCCGATGACGAAGGTGTCAAAGGTGTACTTGGGGTTGAGGTTTGCGCCGGTGGCCGGCGGCGTCGAGGTGGGCCGCTCGGCGAAGTACGACGCCCAGTCGCCGGACGGGCGCGTCGACTCCGGCATCGGGGACGGCGCGCGGCCCGCGCCGACGGGGGCGGCCGTGTAGTCGACCGCTGCGGCCGCTCCGGCGATGGGCCGTACGTCGGGAACGGGTGTTTCCGCCACCGGCTCGTCGTTACGCGGGGTGGCGATACGGACGCCGAGATCGACGGGTTCGTCGAGGTGGCGGCTGAGGACCGATCGGATGGTCTCTCGGAGATTGCGCTCGATCTGTTCCTGGACCAGCGCCGTCGGCACGGTCAGCAGGGCGAAGCCTTCGGTGAGGGTCAGGGGTCGAACCAGTGACAGCCACGCCTTCTGCTGGCGTGTCAGTGGTTCGTGGTCGCGTGCGGCTTCGTCGTCGTTGAGTTCGGCGACGACCTGTTGCCACACCTCGCCGAAAGTGTCTCGGTCTGAAGTCACGGGGCTGGCCTCCTGGTCCGGAAAACTACCAGCGTTCACGAGAGCGGTGGCATCTGCGCCGGAGTCCCCGTCTCTCCACAGGGTTATCCACACCTGTGTACAAAGGTGACGAACTGGGGACTTCGGTCGGAGCCAGGTCCTCGAGGATCTACCTCGACGGGAGGGGTGGCCGACGCTGTGAGTGAACGTAACAGAGGTCGGGGAGGGCCACAAAGCGATCAGGACGTTTGACTCGATTCTGCTGACAATCTTGCTTTCGTGGCCCAGAACACACTGGTCGGGAACGGTCACCGAGAACGGACGTCGTCGTTTGATTTGGACGCCCGGTGTCAGTAGTCTCGACTGGTCATCCAGGTTGCGGATTTGCGCGGCGAACTTCCGTGTTCGCCGAGTCATCACCGACACCAGTTCGGCACCGTCCTGGATCAACAGACCAACGACAACATGTGGGTCATGCCCGGGTAACCGGCGTGCCCACAGGGAGCACAAGGAGTCACCGTGGCCAAGGGCAAGCGTACTTTCCAGCCGAACAATCGTCGTCGCGCGCGCGTGCACGGATTCCGTCTGCGCATGCGGACCCGCGCCGGACGTGCGATCGTCAGCGGCCGTCGTTCCAAGGGCCGCGCGAAGCTCACCGCCTGATCGTCGGCTCTCACCGGGTCCCGTACGGGGCCCGGTCAGCTGTTCGATGACTGCGCCCCTTCATCGGATCTCACGGGGATCCGACTTCTCTCGCACCCTCAAGTCCGGTGCGCGGGTGAACAGTCGTGACTTCGTCGTCCATCTCGCGATGGTCGGTCGTGAATGGCCCGACCCCCGCAGCCTTCGACGGGACGTGGCGATGTCCGGTGGTCCCTGGTTCGGTCTCGTGGTCAGCAAATCCGTCGGCAATGCGGTGACGCGCCATCTCGTCGCCCGCCGACTGCGCGCGGCATTCGCCGGCGCATCGCATCTGCTTCCCGACGAGACCTATGTGGTCGTCCGTGCCCGCCGAAGCGCGGCCGAGCGATCCAGCGACGAGCTCGCCGACCAGCTCCGCGACGCGTTCACCAGTCGTCGTGTCCTCGCCCTGTCCGAGGCCGTCGCGGCGTCGGCCGACGGAGCGGGACCGCGGTGATGGGCAACACCGACACCACGCCGTCACCTGAGACCGAGGCGGATTCGACGACTCCGCACGCGGCCTCGAGCGGAACCGGCGCGCGCCTGTGGCGCGGAGTCCGCCTCCTCCCCCGCCGCACCGTCATCTTCCTCATCGAGCTGTACCGCACCTGGGTGTCGCCGATGCGTCTGCCGTCCTGCCGGTTCGAACCCACCTGCTCGGGATATGCGGTCGAGGCACTGGACCGGCACGGCTTCCTCTACGGCTCGCTGCTGTCGGTCATCCGGCTCGCGAAGTGCGGGCCCTGGCACAAACCCGGTTACGACCCGGTTCCCGAACGCGGCTTCGGCGAACTGTGCCGCGACCTGTGGCGCTCGGCGACCGGCACACACCGACCTCGAAACCATCAGCACGCGTCCGGCGAGACGCGTGCTCTGTGAGTACAACAAGTGAGGGGTAACTGACCCGTGCTCGACTTCATCTATTACCCGGTCTCCGGGATCATGTGGGTCTGGCATTGGCTCTTCAGCCATGTCACACCGAACTCCCCCGGTGGCGACGGCATCGCCTGGGCCCTGTCGGTGGTGTTCCTCGTGTTCACCCTGCGTGCGATTCTCTACAAGCCCTTCGTGAAGCAGATCCGCACCACGAAGAAGATGCAGGAGATCAACCCGCAGCTCCAGGCGATCCGTAAGAAGTACGCCAAGGATCGGGTCAAGATGACCGAGGAGATGCAGAAGCTGCAGAAGGAGCACGGGTTCAACCCGATGCTCGGCTGCCTGCCGATGCTGCTCCAGATCCCGGTCTTCATCGGTCTGTTCCACGTGCTGCGCTCGTTCAACCGTATGGGCACCGGCATGGGTCAGCTCGGCATGAGTGCGGCAGAGACCCGGTCCCAGGGCAACTACGTGTTCAGCGCCGAACAGGTGCAGAACTTCCTCGACGCCCGCCTCTTCGGTGTCCCGCTGTCGTCCTACCTCGTCGAGCCGGCGACCGAGTTCCAGGCCTTCGTCGAGCCCGGCTCCCCCATCGACTTCACGCGCCCGCAGATCGCGTTCGTCGTCATCCCCATGATGATCGTCGCCTCCATCGCGACGCACCTGAACTCGCGTGCGTCGGTTGCCCGTCAGCCCGAAGCGGCGCTGGAGAATCCGCAGACCCGGATGATGAACAACCTCGCGCTGTACGTCTTCCCGATCGGCATCCTCGTGACCGGTCCGTTCTTCCCGGTCGCCATCCTCCTGTACTGGATGAGCAACAACATCTGGACCTACGGTCAGCAGCACATCGTCTTCGGGCACATCGCCAAGGAAGAGGAAGAGGCCAAGCTCCTCAAGCAGGAGAAGCTGAAGGCCAATGCGCCGAAGCCGGGCGCGCGACCCGACCGGAAGAAGAAGCCCGCGGCGACGAACACCAACGGCGCCGACTCGACGAACGTCTCCCTCTCGAAGGACGGATCGTCGGACAAGGCCGGGACCGACGGTGTCGACGCAGATGCATCGCCCGACGAGTCGACGACCGCCGCAGCGGACACCGGGGCGGGAGCCAAACCCAAGCCGGGTCAGAAGCCCACACGCCCCGGCGCCGGCGCCGCACCGGGCAAGAAGCAGAACCACAACCGCGGAAGCCGTTCGACGGCCAAACGCGGAAACAAACGCGGTGGCAAACGATGACCGCCCCAGACTTGTTCGATGAAGCACAGAAGTTAGGTGAATGAGATGACAGCAGAGACTGCAACTCAAGCCGGTACGGACGCCGAGACCACGGCGGGATCCCAGACCGAGGACCAGGCCGACACGTCTTCGTCGGCCGCCGGCGACGACGGTGCGGTGGCGGAGAACGCCGTCACGGAAGCGGTGCATAGCGACGCCGATGATGACGCCGCGGACGAGACCGACGTCGACGACGACTCCGATGACGACGACTCCGATGACGACGACTCGGATGAGGACGAAGACGACGAAGACCGTCTGGTCGAAGAAGGCGAGATCGCCGGCGACTACCTCGAGCAGCTGCTCGACGTCCTCGACTTCGATGGTGACATCGACCTGGATGTGGATGGCGACCGAGCAGTCGTCAGCATCGATGGCGGCGACGACCTGACGAAGCTCGTCGGGCGCAAGGGCGAGGTCCTCGACGCGCTCCAGGAGCTGACCCGCCTTGCGGTCCAGCAGGCGACAGGTGAACGCAGCCGCCTGATGCTCGACATCGCCCGTTGGCGGGCTGATCGCCGCGATCGACTGGCTCGCCTCGGTCGTGAGGTCGCCGAGCGAGTCCTGTCGTCCGGCGAGCGCGAAGCGCTGGATCCGATGACCCCGTTCGAGCGGAAGATCGTGCACGACGCGGTCGCGGTCGTCGACGGCGTCGTCAGCGAGAGCGAGGGTGCAGAGCCGAAACGTCGCGTGGTGGTCCTCCCCTCGTAGCAAGTACTCCCCTCCCCCACGGAGGTGAACAGGCCCCGACCGTCTCGGTCGGGGCCTGCTTCGTTTCCGGGTACTGCTTGGGTTGTGTGCCGCGATAGCGGGTGGCGCTTCGTCGGCGTTGCGCGCTGTGGGCTACTTACACGGTTGTTGTTTCACGTGAAACACGACCCGTCCGTTGAGTCGGCGAACAGAACGGATGCGCGCGGGGCGTTGCTGTGCACGATCGAGTCGACGGTCGGCGCCCCTTGCAACTCGGGTTGCGGCCGAGCGTCCCGGGATGTCGCCGGCGGAATGCGTAACCGTCACCTTCGGATGCCTCGATCCCCCGCGCCCGGTGACCGACTCAGTCGGCGACGTTGCTGCACATGGCGGTAGCGCCAACTCGCACCATGGACGTCCTCGTAGCGCGGTGGATGGCCACGTGTGCCGGACGCGACGAGAGAGCCCAAAGCCGTTCATTGCCCGGACCGGGTCGAGGCCCGTTCGGTCGAGCGGCTGCCGAGTTGCAGTCTCGGCGGCCGCTGTGACGCCAGGGCAGTTCCGGGTGTTGGCAGCGCGGACCGCGGCAGTGACTCTCCGGCGGGTTGGGATACCCGCGCCACGCGTCGCCACTGGCCAACGACACCGCTCGCTGCTCGGTCCGGACGCAAACTGGTCGAATTGTCACGTGACGCTTCCTTCCGGGACCGGAGTGTCAATCGAAACGGTCGTCATCAGACCCTTCGAGGCTCGCTTCGCTCGCACCTCAGGGAGCTGGGTGGCGCAGGGCTCGCACGTCACTATCTTCAGCCTGGCGACTGTTGTGGACCATGGAAGAACACTCGTGAACATCCGAGTCCGTGCTCCCCTGGTCCGAATGAACGACCTGCTCCCTGAGGGCGTCCGGAGCTTGCGGAGGGCGCGTCTAGTTCCGCCCCTACGGAGTGTCCGGAGCTTGCGGAGGGCGCGGCAAACCTGCGCTCCTTGAGGAGGGCCCGGAGCTTGCGGAGGGCGCGTCGCCTCCCGTGCCCTGAGGAGCGTCCGGAGCTTGCGGAGGGCGCGTCACCCCCTGCTCCCTGAGGAGGCCGGAGCTTGCGGAGGCCGTCACGAAGGGTCTTCGCAACCCGGCCCACCAAGACCCTTCGTGCCGCTCGCAAGCTCGCTCCTCAGGGAGCGCGTGGTGCCGCTCGCCAGGTCGCTCCTCAGGGTGCAGGCGGTGCCGCTCGCGAGTCGTTCCTCAGGGAGCAGGATGACGCTCGCAAGGTCACTCCTCAGGGAGCAGGTGGTATCGCTCCCGAGCTCGCTCCTCGGTATCTGCGGCCTGGCGGCCGTCGTGGGCTACGAGGGAACCACCGCTCCCTGAGGAGGCCGGAGCTTGCGGAGGCCGTCACGAAGGGTCCTGGCGAGATGCGTCGCGAATCTATCGAGGCTCGTCGATCTCGACCGCGCTTCTTCGTCGCATGTTTGGGCCTGGCGGCTTTTGCGTCTGGCCCCAGGGCCAGAGATCTAGCGGATCTCTCGGACCAGGGAGCGGGAGGGGGCGAAAGCGACGCAGATGTCGATCGCGGGTTCGACGGGACGTTGCGCTCAGTTCCGCCGGTTTGTCGTCGAATCACATCGATGTGTTTCACGTGAAACATCGCGCTAGGACCCGATGTGCACCGACCTGCCAGAGGGTTGGGTTTCACGTGAAACACTGTCTAGGTATCCCACTCGAACGGAGGCGAAGTGCCGTCTGACGCACAACCCGGGCACGAGCACGATCTTGATGCGTTGGCGGTTCCGCCAGACATCGCGACTGATGTCTTCGGTGAGCGGGTGGCGCTGGCGGTGGACTACTGGCGCGTCCTCGCCACCGACGGGATCGACCACGGACTCATGGGGCCGCGAGAGGTCCCGCGACTGTGGGATCGTCACATCCTCAACTGCGGCGTACTCGGTGAGCTCATCTCCGACGGATCGCGCGTGATCGACATCGGCAGCGGTGCCGGCCTCCCCGGCATCCCCCTCGCCATTGCACGTCCGGATCTCTCGATCACGCTCATCGAACCGCTACTCCGGCGCAGTACCTTCCTGGACCGTGCTGCTGCCGCGCTCTCGTTGGACAACGTGATCGTGATCCGAGGGCGAGCGGAAGAGAAGGCGGTACGCGCCGTCGTCGAGCCCGCCGATGTGGTGACGTCGCGAGCAGTCGCGCCGCTCGAACGGTTGGCGAAATGGTCCGCTCCCCTGGTCCGTCCCGGAGGCCAGATGATCGCGATCAAGGGGTCGTCAGCCGCCGAAGAGATCGAACGCGATCGGGCGGTGGTCGGGCGCTCTGGGATCACAGAACTGACGGTTCACACGTGTGGCGATCGCGTTCTCGAGACGCCGACGACCGTGATCGTGGGAACGAAGACCGAGCGGTCGCGCGGTGGCCGTTCCGGACGGCGCTGAGGAGGCGATCGGATTGGTGTGGAGTCCGCGGAGGGCGCAGAATAGGAAGCGTTCTGTCGGCACCCCCGAAGGTGCTGCAATGGACGCTTCCGCGACCGTAGGGTCGGCAGCTACAGCCGCCGGCGGTACGGACGCGAGTCCGTACGAGGTCGGTCAAAGGAGTCCACGCGTGGTCGATCAAGACCCGAATGTTTCACGTGAAACTGCGGCAGGGGGTCACCCCGGAGTTGACGGCCAGCCCTTCGCCGACACCCCAATCGCCATGGCCGCCGAGCGCGCGAGTCAGGTACTGACTCCCGGGGGTGCGGGGCAACTACCCAAACCGCCGCATACACGGATCATGACCGTCGCCAATCAGAAGGGCGGCGTCGGGAAGACCACGACGACCGTCAACCTTGCGGCGGGACTCGCGCTGCGCGGTCTTCGCGTTCTGGTTGTCGATCTCGACCCCCAGGGCAACGCCAGTACCGCGCTCGGCATCGATCATCGCGCAGAGGACATCGCATCGGTGTACGAGTTGTTGCTCGGTGAAGTGACCCTCGAGGAAGCGATCCAGGAGTCGCCCAGCCAGCGCGGCCTGTTCTGCGTGCCTGCGACTCTCGATCTGGCCGGCGCCGAGATCGAACTCGTGTCGCTGGTGGCCCGCGAGAATCGGTTGCGTAATGCGCTCGCCGACGATGTGCTTGCCAAGTACCAGATCGACTACGTGTTCATCGACTGTCCCCCATCACTGGGTCTGCTGACCGTCAACGCGATGGTGGCAGCCCGTGAGGTTCTCATCCCGATCCAGTGCGAGTATTACGCACTCGAGGGCGTCGGACAGCTGCTGCGCAATATCGAACTCGTACAGGCGCACCTCAACCGTGAGCTCCACGTCTCCACGATCGTGCTGACGATGTACGACGGCAGGACGAAACTGGCCGACCAGGTGGCCGAAGAAGTGCGGCGTCACTTCGGCGACAAGGTGCTGAGCACGATCATCCCGCGGAGCGTCAAGGTGTCCGAGGCCCCCGGCTACGGGATGACGATCATCGAGTATGACCCCGGCTCTCGCGGCGCAATGAGTTACCTCGATGCCGCACGCGAACTGGCGTTGCGGGCTGCCGAGGGGGCGCCGGCGTGATCCGGTATCGCCTCGGTTCACGTGACACGCCGACTCACGACCATCATCGCGAAAGGGAGCACCAATGAGTCAACGAGACGCCGCTCAGCGCCGGGGTGGACTCGGACGAGGGCTCGCGGCGCTGATTCCGACGGGGCCTGCCGACGACCAATCGGGCGCCCCGCGCCTCGGCAACGCCGCAGCGGATGTCGTCATCGGCAAGGGTCCGACGACAGCTGATGATGGCGTCAAGACCTCGTCGACTGCCGCTACGCAGGCGACCGGGACGCAACCTCTCAGCCCGGAAGAGGCGGGCGCGGTGTACCGCGAGTTGCCCCCGAAGGAGATCCAGCCGAATCCCAGTCAGCCCAGAACCGTCTTCGATGACGAGGCGATGGCGGAGCTCGTGCACTCGATTCGAGAGTTCGGGCTGATGCAGCCCATCGTGGTGCGCCGACTCAAGCAGCCCACCGCGGATGGGATCGCCTATCAGATCGTCATGGGTGAGCGCCGGTGGCGGGCAAGCCAGGAGGCAGGGCTCGAGGCCATCCCCGCGATCGTGCGGGAGACGCCTGACGGTGACATGCTGCGCGATGCGTTGTTGGAGAACATCCACCGTGCGCAGCTCAACCCACTCGAAGAAGCGGCGGCCTATCAGCAGCTGCTCGAGGAGTTCGGTGTGACGCACGAGGAGCTCGCCYCTCGCCTCGGCCGTTCTCGCCCGCTGATCAGCAACATGATCCGGTTGCTCAAACTCCCGATTCCGGTGCAACGCCGGGTCGCGGCGGGGGTGCTGTCGGCCGGCCATGCCCGCGCTCTCCTGTCCCTCGAGACCGGAAGCGACGCTCAGGAAGCTCTCGCGGCGCGGATCGTCGCCGAAGGGTTGTCGGTGCGGGCGACTGAAGAAGCTGTCACGCTCGCCAATCGTGGCGACGGTCCGGAAGCGAAATCTCCGTCGGCACCGAAACGCCGTCCGATGCAGATGCCAGGCCTCCAGGATCTCGCGGAGAGACTGTCCGACAGTCTGGACACCAGGGTTACAGTCAGTCTAGGGAAAAGAAAAGGCAAGATCGTGGTGGAGTTCGGCTCGGTCGACGACCTGGAACGCATTGTCCAGTTCATCGATCCGAAGAAGTGAATTTCGACGCGGGATTTCCGGTACCACCTAGACGCGGAAGTAATGTCACAGTGACGATTGACGTAGCCAGCGGGCGCTTGTACAGCGAAAGCTGTTGTTGCGCTGCTACATTCGGCATCCGTGGAATTCTCGACCGGGGCGCACCGACATGAGTGTGTCCGTCACTCGGTTGGAACTGGGATCCTTCGCGTCGCTCCCCCGCCACACCCGCAATTGCGTCTTCTGGGAAGTCGAGCCCGTGGCGCAGACAAGCCGCGGCACGGTACCGGGCCCCGGCGATCTCGAACCCTACGAAAGCGAGTTCGACAAGGAGGCGTGGATCTCGGGTCTTCTCCTCGATTGGGGTGCGTGCGGGCAGGTCGCGATCGAGTCGAGCACGAACACTGTCATCGGTACAGCCTTCTACGCGCCGCCCAATCGTGTTCCGCGGTCGCAGCACTTCCCTACGTCGCCGGTCAGCCACGACGCCGTGCTGCTCACCAGCATCCGTACCGAGCCCGGCCACGACGAAGTCGCCACCATCCTGCTGGACGCGGTGCTGGGCGACCTGATCCGACGAGGCGTCCGGGCGGTCGAATCGTTCGGTCTGGTACGGAACGGGTCCGGCGCGGATCCCTTTGTGCTCGCCGGGAGCGCGGGTGGGGTGGCCGACGATCTCGAGCTCTGGTCGGATGAGGCGATCGTCGAAGTCGCGCGTGAGATTCTCGACGACCCACAGGGCGACCTCTGCACGAACTGTATGAATGACGCGTCGTTTCTGAAAGATTCCGGGTTCGACGTCGTGTCGTCGCACCAGAGGTTCCCGCGTTTCCGACTGGAGCTCGACGAAGGACTCGGCTGGAAGGTCGAGGTCGAGAGTGCGCTGCAGAAACTGGTGGTGATGGCCGAGATGGACCTGGCCGGTCGGCAGCGGACGGCGGTCCCGGTGGGAACCGGGCCGCAGCGGATCAGCGGGAGCTGTTCTCCGCGGCCAGCAGATCCGCGAAAGTATAAGTGCCCGTAGGACGATCGTCCTGATCGAGCAGGTACAGTCGCTTCACCGCCACCACGATGGCGTCGGCGATGACGTTGCGCCAATCCGAATCAGCAAGCACTGCAGCGTCGTTCGGGTTCGTGATGTAACCGACGTCGATGAGGGCCACGGGCATCTTGGTGAGCCGGAGAACGTCCCATGTGCGCTCGTGGGTCCGGCAGTCCGACAACGGCGTGCGTGCCGCGATCTCCCGCTGGATGAAGCCGGCGAGGTTGCGCCCGATCGTCGAGTACGAGTCGTTGTTGCCGAAGTAGAACGACGCGACACCATTGGCGCGCGCGTTCCGGTAATGGCCGCAGCGGAGCGAGATCATCAGGTCGGCGTCCATCAGATTCGCGACGCGAGCGCGCTCGTCGTCCCCGGGACGTCCCCGACCGTCATGCGACAGGAACGTCTGCATTCCGGCGGCCGCCATCCGGCCTTCGAGACGAGCACTGAGGTCCCACAGCAGTTCCGACTCGCGATCGGCGACCTCACCCGTCGACAGGGCATGGAGTCCACCGGAGCCGGGGTCGATGAGGATCCGCTTTCCGGACAGTTGCGGTCCGGAACGACGGACGTGCTCTTCTTCGCGGATCGCGTACGGCGAACCCCCGGTCACTCTCGTGCCGAGGCGCTCCAGCGAACGCAGGGTGGCCGGACCGCAGATGCCGTCGGAAGCGAGACCGTATTCACTCTGGTAAAGGCAGACTGCGTTGTGAGTGGTCAGGCCGAAGATGCCGTCGACCAGCGACGTGAAGTAACCGAGGTTCTGCAGCCGGCTCTGCAGGGTGGCGACATCGTCGCCGACCATGGGCGCCGACAGCTGATACGAGAGCACTCGAGCGCCGAGTCGGTAGGACGCCTCGCGCAGGACGCGGTAGGTCGCCGGACCGACGATGCCGTCGACGATCAGGCCGCGCTCCTGCTGAAACGCACGGACGGCCCGGTCACACGCCTCGTCGAAGACGGCTTCGGGTAGATTCCACCCGTTCGCCGGCCCACCGTGTGTGGCGCTGGAGGATCCATCGTCGGGCAACAGACCACGTCCGACGAGGATGGCGCGGATCTCGGCCACCGCCGAGCCGTGATCACCAAGTCGGAACAATGGCATCTGGTCACCCCTCGTACGAATCGCGGCAGGTGCGGCTCTGCGCGATGTCCGATGTAGCCAAGCGGTACACCGGTGAAACGTCAGCCTGCATTCTCGCAGCTGGACTTCACTACACCAAACTGCACGGAGCCGAATCGGTGTGATCCGGCGTGCAGGGGTCTCCGGTCGAGACCACGGCCGACACTACCAACGCAAGCAGTCCGCGGGTGGAACGGCAACGTCGTTCACCCGTCGGACTGTCGCGTCGATGTGCGGAGAATCGCAGGTCGTCAGGCCGACTGGCCGACGACCGAGTCGAGCTCTCGAAGCAGGGCGGCCTTGCCCTTGGCGCCGACGATCGTCTTCACCGGCTGACCCTTGTCGAACAGGATCATCGTCGGGATGGACATGATCTGGAAGTCACGCGCGGTCGACGGGCTCTCGTCGACATCGAGCTTGGCGACCGTCAGCTTGTCGCCGTGGTCGCGAGCGATCTCCTCGAGAACCGGAGCGACCATGCGGCAGGGACCGCACCAGGTGGCCCAGAAGTCCACCAGAACCGGCTTGTCGGCGCCGAGAACGGCGTCCTTGAACGTGGTGTCGGTGACGGCAACGGTGTGTGTACCCATGATCTGATCTCCTTGGTCGGACCGGGCCGGGTGGCCCAGGTGGTAAGTGGTTGACGGTTCAGGCGGGTGCCTGAACAGCGTCGATCTCGGAAACGGAGGCCGCCTCGGCATCGTCCACGCTGAGGTCGGCTGCCTCACCCTGCTCGGCCAGCCAGCGCTCGGCGTCGATGGCCGCCGAACAACCACTGCCCGCGGCGGTGATGGCCTGTCGGTAGGTGTGGTCCACGAGGTCCCCGGCGGCGAACACGCCGGGAAGAGAAGTGAGGGTCGTACGTCCCTGAACCAGGACGTAACCCTCGGGATCCAGGTCGACCTGCCCGCGGACCAGCTCGCTGCGCGGATCGTGGCCGATCGCGACGAACATGCCGGTCACATCGAGGGTGCTGACCTCGCCGGTGCGCGTGTCCTCGACCTTCAGGCCCGACACCGAACCGTCGCCGACCACGGACTGCACCGCGGCATTGGTGACGAAACGGATCTTGTCGTTGGCACGTGCGCGCTCGAGCATGATCTTCGACGCCCGGAACTCGTCACGACGGTGGACCAGCGTGACACTTCGCGCGAACTTGGTCAGGAACGTGGCCTCTTCCATCGCGGAGTCGCCGCCGCCGATGACGGCGATGTCCTGGTCCTTGAAGAAGAAACCGTCACAGGTGGCACAGGCCGACACACCGCGGCCGAGGAGCTGCTGCTCCCCCTCGATGCCGAGATAGCGCGCCGCCGCGCCCATGGCGAGGATGACGGCGCGGGCCCGGTAGATCTCCCCGCCGACCTCGACCTCCTTGATCCGGCCGGTCAGCCGAACGGTGTCCACGTCCTCCATGCGCAGGTCGGCGCCGAAGCGGATGGCCTGCTCGCGCATCTCGTCCATCAACGCCGGACCCTGGATACCGGTCTGGAAACCGGGGAAGTTCTCCACCTCGGTGGTCGTCATCAGGGCGCCACCGAACTGGGTGCCCTCGAAGACGATGGGAGATAGCTCGGCGCGCGCGGCGTAGATCGCTGCGGTGTACCCGGCAGGACCAGATCCGATGATGATCAACTCGTGGATCTGCTGGGTCTCTGGCTGGCTCACTTGTCCTCCGTGCTGTGGGTTTAGCGAGACCCGCCCAGTCCAGGCGGGTCACGGCTGCTTCAACACCAGGGTAGGCGGAGATGTTCCCGCGGACGCGACGCGTGCCCCGGCCGGTCGGCGCAGACCCGGGCATCGCGAGGTGCCGGTCACCCGCCGACGATGCCCCGTGAGATGAGCGCCGGATTTCCCAGGTCACAGTCGAGGCCGACGATCAGCGCGTCGAAACGTCCTGCCACGCCCGTCGACAAGAGAATGGCGGCGGCTCCGGTGCCGTCGACGAGGATTCGACCGGACCCGACGATCACCACCTCGACCGGTACCAGGTGCGCGGCGGTGCAGCGGCGGAGCGCCTCCACGGAACCGAAGGGTGCTCCGTCGGTACGCCCGAGGACCGAGAGTGCGGTCGCGATGCCCGCGGGACCCGCCGGGGTCGGGACCGACGACGACTGGGCGCGCGGTGTCTGCCCGGGATTGGTCGCGTCGGGCGTCGACACCAGCCGCAGTATTCCGACCGTTCCGACCGCGACGATGATGACCGCGGCGGCAGCCAGTAACAGACGGCCGGCCATTCGACGGTCGTCGCGCGATCGGGAGCGGGCGGGTCGACGCCCGCGGCGTGCGGCCGAGATGTCGACCGGTGCGGGATCCCGGCCGAGCGCGGCGAGGGTGGTCGCGACGTCGGCGCGGACCTGGTCGGGAACGGGCGCGGGCGCCGGACGGGCGGAGCGCAGATCGTCGGAGGTGTGATCCAGCGCGGCCAGGATGGATTGTGCGGCAACGTCATCGACGATGCGGGAACGGATGTGTGCGGCTGTCCGGTCGGGCAGTGCACCGGCGTGCAGGTCGGCGAGGATCTCCGCCGAATACGGCGGGTCCGGTAGATCGCCGGTCTCGTGGTCGTCTGGTCCCCGAGGGGTCATGGTGTCAGTCTTCCATTCCGGGGGATGGCGGGCGTTCGTGGAGTTCGGCTCGGTTCGGCGTGGTTCACGAGCGGAGTCGGGTCAGAGGAGGCGGCCTCCTGGTCGCGATCCGTCGGATACTTGGACGCGGCCCGCCCCGGTTCGGTTCCCCCCGGCCGCGATCTGTCGGGAACGGGATGGACCAGTCGGGGTGATGACGGGTCAGCCGCTCCGCAGATGTCCCAGGACCTGGGCGAGTTTGAGGCGGCCGCGAGCGCATCGACTCTTGATCGTGCCCTCGGCGACACCGAGGATCTCGGCCGCTTCGGCGACCGTGTAACCCTCGATGTCGACGGCGACGATGGCCGCTCGTTGCCCTTCGGGGAGGACGTGCAATGCACGCCCGATCGACACCGACAGGTCGACGGCGGCGATGTCGTCGGTGGTGTCGGCGATGGAGACCACGTCCCATTCCGGCAGCGGCACGGTTCTGCGGACCTTGTTCCGTCGGATGCGATCGAGGCCGGCGTTCACGACGATCCGGTGCAGCCAACTCGTCACCTTGGCATCGGACCGGAAGTCGTGTGCGGTCCGATGCGCGGCGAAGAGGGCGTCCTGCAACGCGTCTGCGGCATCCTCGGGATTCTGGCTGGTCCGCAGCGCCACCGACCACAGGTAATCGAGATGGCGGCTGATGAGATCGGAGAAGGCGTGTGGGTCGCCGGCGAGGTGAGCGTGCAGAAGCTGCTCGTCGCTACGCGTGTCGATCGCGTCGTTCCCCCCGGGCATGGGCTGAGAGTAGTGGAGCCGACACCGCGTCATCCGTTGGAGCGACRGCTGTGCACAGCYGTCGCCGGATGACGGATCTGTCCTCAGGCCGGCCGGTCAGGACTCCAGGCGGGCGCGCACCGCAGCCATCCGCGTCCGCAACTCACTCTCGTCGATGACCCCGCGGTCGAGCAGTGTGTGTGCCAGGGCGACCAGTTGGTTCTCAGGGTAGGGCAGGTCGGCGTAGATGGTCGCCGACAGCCGGTCCTCCTCGTCGCGTCGTTCGACGACGCCGGGGGTACCCGCGTTCACCGCGGTGGCATCGGCGACCCGGTCGAGCGCATCGCAGAGACCGTCGAGGCTCGTCTTCCACGGTGGAACAGGGTTCTCCACACCGTATTTCGCGGCCATCCGGTGCCACACCTGGTTCCGGTCGACGATCTCCTCGAGTGGTCCGTGGGATGATCCGGTGCGTCCGTCCTCGGTCATCGGCTACTCCCCCGCCGGGTGGACGGCCGGACGGATGGTCGAGACGACGTTGGTGGTGACACCCGGTCTGGGGAGCGCGACTCCGATGAGGCAGTCGCGGGTGATGATCTCCGACAGCTGCTGCTCGGTCCATCCGTCGGTGCCTGCCGGGCGCTGCGGCATCACCATGAAGCGGTGCTTCTGATTGGAGTCCTGCACGCGTACGGAGACACCCTCCGGGAGCTGGAGTCCGAACTCGGACAGCACCTGTCGCGGCCACCGCACCATCCGGCGACGGTAGTTCGGCGTTCGGTACCACTCGGGCGAGTTCCCCAGGATCGGGCGCGGATAGCACGAGCACAGCGCACACACGATCACGTGATGGATCGTGGGGGTGTCGGCGAGGATCTCGAAAGCCGTGAAATCGCTGGGTGTTCCGAAACCGGTCGGTTCGAGCCAGTCGACGCCGACCTCTTTGCTGGCGGCCATCGGGTCGTCGAGTGCCAACCGCTCGAACTCGGGGTCGAGCCAGGCCCGGGCGACGAGCGTCGCCGCGGGCGTCGGCCCGATCTGTTCGGCGAACTCGGTGAAGCGGCGGTGCTCCTCGGCGGTGAAGAGTCCCTTTTCGATGCACAGCTCGCGCAGCGCGATCTCGAGTACCTCGAAGTCGGTGATCTCGTCGACCATCGGCTTGACCGTCCGGTCGTGGTCGTGGTGATCGTCGCTCATCGGCGGTCGTCCTCTCCGCCGGCGGATTCGAGCCAGCGTTCGGGGATCTCGGTCTGCAGGGTGTCGTCGGCGGGCCCGGTGTACCCGTGCCAGAGGTCGCCCATGGTGAACCGGACCACGTAGAACCACTCCGGTTGGGCGTCGGAGAGACCCCAGGTCTCGTCCTCGGGCGCTGGGCTCTCGTAGGCGACGGCCGCGACCTCGCCGACCGCGCCCCGGACGTATTCCGGTGTCCGCGTGTACAACAGGACGGGCAGCTCGCGGACCCGGACCCGGTCCCCGATGCCGAACGCGGCGTCGCCCGCCCGCCCGGCGTAGATCTGCGGGTCGCCGATTCCGATCGCGTGCCGATGGTGTGTGTTCCGCGGGACGTCGGATCCGTCGCCGACGCTGCGCGGGCGGGCCTCGAGACGCCGGCCGTCCAGTCCGCCCGCGTATCGCTCCCGGACCTCGAGCATGCGTTCACTGAGCTCGCCGAGCGCGATGTGGTGCTTCTCGACGAGAATTCT
Source organism: Gordonia sp. UCD-TK1 (assembly GCF_001691435.1). Taxonomy (NCBI): domain Bacteria; kingdom Bacillati; phylum Actinomycetota; class Actinomycetes; order Mycobacteriales; family Gordoniaceae; genus Gordonia; species Gordonia sp. UCD-TK1. Next base: position 47,689 of record NZ_LZMP01000019.1, read on the forward strand.
GGCGACCGCCAGCAACCAGCGTCCGTAATACGGGATTCCGAGGTAGACCGCGCGACCGACGTCGACGTTGCCGATCCGACGCCGCTCTTCGGACAACCAGATCCCGCGCCAGGCGAGCACCTCACACATGACATAGGTCATGTGCTCCCATTCCTCGTACGCCTTGCCCTCGTAGGTGATCGGTGCGTCGGGCTCACCCCCGACGTCGTGCACCGGCTTCATGTAGGCGACGAAGCGATCGTGGTCGAGAAGATCGGGCGTCGGGGCATCCGGCAGCTCGGGATACGAGGAGTGCAGTCGCGCAACGAGTTCGAGTTGTCTCGCACGTTCTTCGGCAGTGCTCACCGGACACCTCCCGGACCTTTGTCCGACGGTTGCAGCGCAGTTGCAGAAGAACTTACACGCCGACCACGGGGTTCAGGAGCGTTTTCGGCACGCCCTTGCTCCCCGATCCGAACGAACGACAACCGCGAGCGCATCAACCCTTCGTGGATCGTCGCTTGCGGTCCTCGCACCTCAGGGAGCAAAGGGAGGGCATCGATTTGACCCCACACAGCAGCGGTTCTGTAGTTCTTGCGGATATGGGAGCAGCCTCGAAGGGTCAGGTCAGAAGCCGGCCATAGGCGGCGACGAAGAGCTCCACACAGACGTCGAGGATCTCGTCGAGCGCGTAGCGTTCCGCGTCGGCCTCCCCCGCACCGGCGACGTACCAGTCGACGAGAAGCTGGGTGACTGCTCCGACCAGGCCCACCGACGCCAGCCGTTCGCGGTCCGACGTCGGTCGCGAGCCACGAGCGAGTGCCAGGATGAGCGCGGCCCAGTCGTGGATCGCGCGCATGCGGACCCGCTCGATCTCCGGGGACACACCCACCACTTCGACGAGCATCACACGCGCGCGCCGGGGATCGTCGGCGAGGCAGGACATGAACGCCCCGAGAGCCGCTCGTGTGACCTTCGGAACATGCTCGGCGGCAACGCCTTCCGCCGAGTCCGATGATCCGGGGGCGGCGCCGGCGATCTCCGCTGCGGCATCGACGGTCGCCGCCCGGACGAAGTCGACGCAGTCGTCGTACACGGCGACGAGCAGGGCGGCGCGGTCGGTGAAGGACTCGTAGAAGTATCGCTGCGTCAGTCCGGCGAGGTCGCAGATCCCCTTCACCGACACGTTCGCGTATCCGTCGGTTCCGAAGGCGTCGAGCCCGGCCGCGATCAGGGCGGCGCGACGGCGTTCGCGCCGCTGCGTCGGGTCGGCTCCGCCATAGCGTCGTCCGGGCGGGGTCGGCGTCGACGGGGTCGGGTCCGGCACGGCTGTCACGCGAGCTCCCTCCCGGGTCTTTACAGCAGATATTCTGACACGTTACCTTGTCAGAAGTAAGTGACATGGCATCGTGTCAGATATCGCTGTGAGGGGACAATCGTGCTGGAGTTCTTGCCGGAGCCGATGCGTGAGCCGACCGTGCTCGCGATCCCGTTCTTCGTCACCCTGCTGGCCATCGAGTGGTTCGCCGCGGCCAAACTCGAGCACGATCACACCGAGACAGCGCCGCCGGGCGCCTACGACTCGCGGGACGCGCGTTCGAGCGTCTCGATGGGACTGGTGTCGATCGCGACCAGCGCCTTCTGGAAATTCCTCGGACTCCTGCTGTACAGCGTGCTGTTCGCCTATGTCGCCCCGTGGCAGCTGCCCGCGGACGAGTGGTACACGTGGATGATCGCCTTCCTGGGCGTGGACTTCCTCTTCTACTGGAGTCATCGCGTCTCGCATCGGGTCCGCCTGGTGTGGGCGACCCATCAGGCCCATCACTCCAGCGAGTACTTCAACTTCGCGACGGCGCTGCGGCAGAAGTGGAACATCAGCGCCGCGGTGCTGATGTGGATCCCCCTACCGCTCCTCGGCATCCCGCCCGCACTGGTGTTCGCCGCCTACTCGCTGAATCTCATCTACCAGTTCTGGATTCACACCGAGCGGATCGGAAAACTGTGGGCACCCGTCGAATTCGTGCTCAACACACCGTCGCATCATCGGGTACACCATGGCTGCGACCCCGAGTACCTCGACCGCAACTACGGCGGGGTCTTCATCCTGTGGGACCGGATGTTCGGCACGTTCGCTCCGGAGATCCGCCGGCCCCGCTACGGCCTGACCAAACCGGTGGACACATACAACATCCTGCGACTGCAGACGCACGAATATGCGGCGATCGCGCGGGATGTGCGCGGTGCGTCGACGTGGCGCGCCCGCCTCGGCTACGTCTTCGGGCCGCCGGGATGGACGCCACGCGACCTGGTCGGAGAGCAGGTGGCGGGGAAGACTGGCGCATCCTCGGAACGCATCTGACGGAGCGACCTCAAGGGCGAGGTCGGTCGGGCGCCATATGCGGTCACTGTGCCGATCGTCGTGACGAGTGAGATGAGCGCGGTCTGGATGCCGAGCACCGCCCGTCTGATAGCCAAGCTCATGAGCCAGACCTCAACTCACGCAATCTGGTGCGTGCATCTGAGTCTGCCGCGAACAGGTATCCGAGCCCTGCTGCCACCACCGTCGCCCCGAGAACGGCGAAGCGCCCGAGGCCCCCGGGTCGGTCCTACCCTTCTCGCGTGTCAGGCTGTCGCGTGAGTACCGTAGGGCGGCCGAGGGAACCGTCACGGTCAGATACGGGCGCGCGGTATCAGGATGGCGTATGCCAGTTTCCTCAATTGCCCGTCGATGCCCGGCCGAGAGCGGAGCTCGGGGGACGAGATCACGTGGCCGGCGAACCCGGCCAGAGCCTGCTCCAGAGCCTTGGCATCGGCCTGTGACAGGCTGGGCGTACGCACACGGATGGCAGTGGTCCACTCGGCGGAGTAGTCCGAGGTGGTGCGGCCGAGAGAGATCTGGTCGGCTTCCGGTAGATACACCGCGTCCCGAACTGCCACGGCCAGCACCCGCCCATTGGGGCCCAGCGAGTAGTCGACGAACACGCGCAGGAGCACGTCGAGCGTGTCACCGGCGGCGGCTCCGTCGAGTGCCGCGATCGACGTCCCCAACAAGCCTTCGATGCCTCGACGGATGACCGTCCACAAGATCTCCGTCTTCCCTGCGTGCTCGTGATAGACGGTCGCCACCGAGACGCCCGCGTGGGCGGCGATCTCGTCGATACGAACGTTCCGGAAGCCGCGTACGAAGAACAACTCGGTCGCGACGTCGAGGATTCGTTCGCGTCGGGCGATCGGACTTCGACGTGATCGTGCTTCATCTGTCCCCACCACAACCGGAGCCGTGGCCAGGTCACAGTCGAGAATCGAGTCCGTGAGCGCTCGCTGGACCTGCATGAGCCGCTTGGCCGACAGTGAGCCACGCATCCGGGCCGTGCTCGAGTACACACTGAGGACAGCGGTCGCGAGTAGCTCCGCGCCCGCCGGGTCGACCGCGGGTCGGGCGGCGCTGATCTTCGCCGCCAGCGTGTCCACGAGTCCCCCGAAGGAGCGATTCAACTCGGACAGGCCTGATCGCTCCAGGTGCAATCGTTCGCGGTTCCAGAGGATGGAGACATCTCGATGCGCGGTCATGTCACCCAATGCGTCGAAGAACAACCCGATTTGCTCCTCGGGAGTGCCACCGCGCTCCTGCGCATCGGCCATGAACCGGCTGACGGTCCGCACCTGCGCGGTCAACGCCTGCGCGAGGATGTCCTGCTTGGACGGAAAATGTCGGTACAACGCAGGCCCGGTCAGTCCGACCGTCGCACCGATCTGTTCCATGCTCACGTTGCGATAGCCGAACTCCTGAAACAGGCGTGTCGCCTCTCGGACCAGGTGTTCGAGCCGGAGTTCGGGCAGTCGAGCGCTCTTCGCACTCGCGATGTCTGCGGATTTCGACACTGGTGTCGAGGGCAGCGGTACAGGAGACCGCGCCGATGGATCTGCGTCATGACCCGCTCGTACGCGAGTGCCGTCGTCGTTCATACTCGTTGGTCGTAACTCGGACCTCGAGTTGCACGCGCCGATAATCGCGGGGCGCGGTCAGGTGCTCGACCGGTGCGTCAGCCGGCCATCGTGACGCGCGAGATCTCGGCCTGATAGCCGCTTCCCGAACTCGGCAGGCTCGTGAGCCAGACCATGACGTAGCGGGTGGTCGGCGGCTGGGCGATCGGAATCGTGGTGGACGCCTGGTCCACCTGACCCGACGCCACCGTCGTCGTCCGGGCGAACGCCGGACGCGCCGACGGCGACGTACGGATCTCGACGCTGATCCCGGGCGTCGGACTCTCGATGGTGACCGACCGCACCGGGCGTTCCGCTCCGAGGTCGAACATGAGGCCCAGCCCCGGCTTGAGCCCGCCGAAGTCCGGACGCCCGCGATAGTTGTCGGTCTGCCACGGCGGGGCGGCGCCGGTGATCACGTTGCGTACGTTCGCCGAGTTGTCCGGTGTCTGGGCGGAGAAGTCGACGACCGAGACCGACTGCAGCGCAATGGGTTGCGGGGCCGCCGGGGCCGCGGGCGTCGGCGGCGGCTGGGCGCCGGGCGGAGGCGAGGGCTCGGTCGTGGTGAGGATCGAGTCGATGTCGCTCGAGCCGCTGCTGCCGCCGAAGATGTTGGTGGCACCCACGATCAGCGCGATGACGATGAACAGCGCGAGGAGTCCGGCGCCGATGAGCAACGCCAGGTTGCGGCGCGGTGGCTTCTCGTCGCCGCCGGCACCCAGTCGGGGCGCCACGCTCACCGGCGGCGGGGCGTCGGTGATGGCCGGCAACATGTGGGTGTTCAGGTCGACGACCGTGGCCTGATCGAGCACGTGCTGCACCGTCGCCGCGGTACGGATCCCGCGCGAACCGTCGAGCGCGCGCGCCGCGACCGCCGAGATCTCGAACGGGATGTCGGGCTTGCTGAGCCGCGGCTCGACCGGTTGTCCGTCCTCACCGGGCGTGGCCACGGGGATCCCACCCACGGGCTCGGTGGAGTCGGCGGTGGTGATCAGCCGGGACCCGTCCGCGGGATCGAGCGCCCAGCGGTTGAGCAGGAGCGCGTACAGCACGGCCCCGAGGCCGCGGACATCGGACGCCTTGTCGTCCCCGGCGAGGGTGCCGGGGAACGCCAGCACGGCATTGCCGTCGTGGCTGATGCGGATGCGGTCGGGATGGTCGATGGACAGCGCGCCACCGGAGCGGTGGGCGATCTCGGCGGCCGCGGCGAGTGAACGCACCGCCCGCGCGGCGCCGATCGGCGACGGTCCCGACCCGGCGACATCCGCCAGGGACGATCCGGGCACCCATTCGGCGACGACGATGCCGCCCGACGATCCGCGGACGACGTCGAGGACCCGTGCCACCCCGTCGGAGTTGATCTGGCCCAGGCGCAGGGTGCGCGACAGCACGGCCTGCGGTCCCTGATCGGACATCTTGGCGGCCTGACCACGCTCGGGCGGCGGTGCGAGCTGCTCGGCGTCGACGAAGGTCAGCGCGACCTCACGGTCGAGGTTGATGTCCTGGGCCCGCCAGAACTGCAGACCGCGGGTGCCGCCGTGCTGCTCGAGCAGTCGGTACCGGCCGCCGGCGACCGCAGCACCGGGGATGAGGCGTGGTCCGCGCCGGCGTGGGCTCGCCGCGCTGTCGGCCGCACCGGTCTCGGCGGCGGGAGTCGGGGTCGGTGGAGTGGGTGCGTCGCCGGCTCTGGGCTCGGCGGGCGGCCCGGTGGCAGCAGTGGTGTCGACCTCACTGTCACTCACGCGACGGACTCCTCTCCTGCGGTATCTGATGTCGCGCGGTACCGGCGCGCGTTCGGGGATGGGGCGCACATCCCGGGTCGCGCCGATCGCGCCACCGGAGTGTACGGAGTACGACTGCCACGTCGCGGTACCTCTGTCGAAGCGGCGCAGCACCTGTACCTGACCAGAGTACGGGAGCGATTCGTCGCCGGTGACGCGCGGAAACTGAACTGTGATCGCCGGTGACTGTTCACGTTCGGGCTGCGGCGGCGGGGCGAGCGCCGGGATGAACCGGCCGAGCAGACGGCGTACGGCCAGCCCGATCGCGACGACATCCGGTACGCGGGCCGCGGCGAGACCGGCGTAGGTCACCGCGAGCACCACCGCGGCGGTAAGCCCGAGGTAGAGGACCGACCCCACCTTGCCCAGCCAGCCGATCATGTCGTCGAGACCGGTGAGTTTCGCGACCGCCCACACGGTGGCGGAGACCCCGATCGAGACGGCCAGGGTCACGACGGACGTGCGTGCCACATCCGAGAGCCGGGCCCCGCGAAGACGGCTGCGGAGCAGGAAGTGACCGACGACGGCACCGACCAGATAGCCCAACCCGTTGGACAGCGCGAGCCAGCGCACGACGAGTTCGGGATCGTCGAAGAGCACCGGCCCCAGGTACGACGACACCACCTTCACCACGGTGATGCCCAGCGCGATGAACGTCGGGGTCCACGCGTCCTCCCGGGCGTAGAACACGCGCAGCTGGACGAGGGTCATGGAGTACGGGATGAGGGTGAACGCACCCCACGACAGCACCGAACCCAGTTGCGACGCGGAGGCGGCGTCGAACTTGCCGAAGTTGAAGACGGCGATGGCGATGGCCGGTCCGAAGAACGTCATGAACGACACGACCGGGACGAGGGCGACCATCGTCAGTCGCGTCGCCAGGGACAGATCGTCGACGACCGCCTTGGTGTCGTCCGCGGTGGCGTTGCGCGACAGTCGCGGCATGATCGCGGTCAGGATGGTCACGCCCAGCACGCCGTACGGAAGCTGCAACAACTGCCAGTGGGTGAAGTAGATGCTGACGCCCGACGCGTCGGCCGACGATGCGATCCGGTAGGTGACGATCAGGCCGACCTGGAGCAGCGCCACATACGCGACGATGGCGACGGCCATGTTGCCGAACTGGCGCAGGCGCGCGTCGATGCCCCACTGCAGGCGCAGCCGCACCCCCGACTTGCGGAGGAACGGCACCAGTATCAGCGCCTGGAGCACGACACCGGTCGTGCAACCGATGCCGAGCACCAGGAGCTGCGGATCGGACATCCGGACGGGGTTGAGGGTGATCTCGCCGGGCACCACCGCGTAGAGCACGAGAGTGGTGATCTGCACGACGTTGTTCAGGACGGGCGCCCACGCACCCGGCTTGAAGTAGCCGCGCAGGTTGAGGATCGCGATGAACAACGCGGACAGGCCGTAGAACAGGATCTCCGGCAACAGCAGGTAGGCGAGCGCGGTGGACAGCTCGCGATTGACCTGCCCGTCCCCCAGGTTCAGATAGGTGAGCAGCGGCGCCGCGATCACCGCCACGACCGTCGCGGTCCCGAGGACGACGACGGTGATGGTGAAGATCCGGTTGATGAAACCCTCGCCGCCGTCGTCGTCCTCGGCCTCGGCCCGGGCGAGCAGCGGGATGACGATCGCGGTCAGCACGGCGCCGAGGACGACCTCGGCGATCATGTTCGGCAGCACGTCGGCCGCCTGGAACGCCGAGGCGATGGCAGGGCCGAGCATCGCGAGGATGAGCACGGTCCGCAGGAAGCCGGTGATGCGACTGAACAGGGTGGCGATCGCGATCGACCCGCTGGTGCGCAGGATGCTCGAGTCCGAGTCCCGCGCCAGACCGGTCGACGACGCTTTCCCGTCGGGCGCCTTCCCCTCGGGCGCCTTCTCGTCGGGTGCCTTCTGGACGGACACCGCGCCGGCGGCCACCGGACCGTTCGACGGTCGGCGGGGGTCGGACGCGGTCATGACCCGCGTGTTGTTCTGGGCCGGTGACACGTCCGGCCGGGCCGGCGTGGGTGCCGGTGGAGTAGGTGCCGATGGCGCGGGCGGACGCGGGGCCGAGGGTGCCCGCCCGCCCGGTCGCGGCGGCGCGGGTCGTGGGGCCGCAGGCCGCGCGTCGGGCGATCCTGGTGCGGCAGGCCGTGGCGCAGTGGGTCCCGGATCCGGGGACCCGGGCGGGATCCGCGTCGGAGGGACCCGGCCACCCGGAACCCGGTTCGGCGGAATCCGCCGGGGTGCGGCGCGCTCGGGACGCTGGGGCGGCACCGGGCCGGGTGTCCCCGACCGCGGTACACGCGGCTCATCGTTCCAGGTCACGTCGCTTCTGCCGCCGTCCTCGGGTCGTGGTGATGTCGGTCATGGAGGGTCATCGCCCGGTTCCTCGCCGTACGTCCGACCCTCGCTCTGCAGGGTACGGCGTCGCTCCTGATACCCGCTTCCGGCAAGCAATCGCTCGAGTTCGTCGGGTTCGGGACGGTCGGCGTCGGCGGGATCGGGCTGGCCGCGGAAACGATGCCACAACCGACGCGCGGTGAGCAGGACCAGCGCTGCCGCAGCGATGATCGTGATGTAGAACAGCGGCTTGCCGTACGCGTTGGTGTGCACCGACAGGCTGATCGGCTGGCCCAGTGGCACGCCGGTGACCGTCGACAACCGGATCTGCACACTGATCGCCTCGGAGGCGTCGCCCTGGGTGGGCAGCTGGATCTGCCGGGTTCCGCGCGCCGGGATCTCGATCACCCCGAGGTCGCCGATCTCGATGCCCGCCGGCTCGGACGTGGTGATCCGGGCACGCACCGGGAGCGCGAGGTCGTTGCTCACGACCAGCAGCAGCGGACTCCGCTCGGAAGCCAGCGTGTAACGACCGCCGGGATCGAGGATGGTGACCGACTGCGACATCCGGTACAGGGTCGACGAGACCGCGTCGATGCGTTCGGTCTGCGCGCGCCGCAGGTGGGTGTAGACGGCCGACCCCTGGACATCCGGGGAGCGGATCGCCCGGAGCTGGTCCTCGCGCAGCGGCGACATGTACCGCTCGGGGGTGGCGGCGACATCCGCCGAGCGCACCAGGGCGCCCTCGAACTGCCAGCTGTCCTCGACATTACGTCGTATCGATCCGGTCGCGTCGCTCGTCAGCACCGAGCCCACCTCGCCCACCGGACCGACCCCGGGCGGGTCGATCAGCCGCGCCTGCTCGGGCGCGGAACCGAGGTCGGCGGCCAGCGTCGACAGCGGAGCCGGTGTCGCGGCACCCGATTCGAGGAGCAGCCGTGCGGTGGTGAACAGGGCCTCGGCGTCGGCGGACGTGGGCGACCAGTACGTCGGGGGCATCAGGAACGCCGATCTGCCGACGACCGGGTCGGGCGACGGGCGTGCCCCGGGTGCGGTCGGACCGGGTTCCGGCGCGGCGATCGCGGGATAGGCGAGGGCACCGATCGCGCTCTGGCGCCTGCTTCCCTCGGACTCGTCGGACAGGTCGATGCGCTGACTCGGAGGCGTCAGAGCGGGGGTAGACGGCGCCGTACCGAGCGCGGCGAACGAGGCGGTCACAGGTGCGTCGTAGGTCTGGGCGGCGAGGTCACCGATCCGGTAGCGGCCGGCGGCGTCGCGGCGACCGACCGGCGCGACGGAGTTCGACGACACCGCGGTCGCGGTCATCTCGGCCTCGGTGAGGGCGGCGGCGCCGTCGGCGTCGATTGCCCCCAGGGCGGGGATCGAGAGACCGCGCACGCTCCGGACGCCGAGCACGGTGTCGATGATGTCGGCCGGTGACCGCAGCGCGGCCTCGGTGAGGCCGGTGTTGCCGATCCGGGTCAGGGAGGTCAGATCGGCCTGCGCGTACGGCAGGGCCACCACGCACATCCGCTGCGCGATCCATCGCAGGCCGGTGAGCCAGCGACCGGCGGCGTCCACGCCGTTACCGGGCCGGGTCGTCGACCGCGGATCGGCGGGATTGTCGGACACCTCGTACCCCAGCGACATCGCGCGCACCGTGACGACGAGGTCGGGGTCGATCGCCAGGCACATGCTGTCGGCGAGCTTCTCCGAACCGGGCAGTGCGCTCGGTTCCGGGTTCTCCGGTGTCTCGGATGGCGGGGTGTCCGATGCCGCCGAATCCGATTGTGCGGGTGGGGGTTCCCCGACGACCCGCTGCAGCGCGGCGAGTAGCTCGGCGAGTCTGCCGCCGTCGGCGAGCGACCGCGCCATGTTCTCGTTGATCAACCGGACCGGTTCGGTGTTGCCGCCCAGCACACCCGGCGCGAGCTGCGGCGGGGCGGCCAACGGCCACACCATCGTCATGCGTGCCGGGCTGGACAGGTTCGCCGACACCGACCCGTCCGGCCCGAGCCCGACGACCGGGTCGGCGTCGGAGTACTCGGTGGACGGGTCGACGTAACCGGCGGCCCGGGTGTCGTCGGGTGGCAGGGACAACACCGGCAGCAGCATCCGCGATCCCGCGACCTGCGCGGTGTTGCCGTACTCCGGGGTGCCGTTGACGTTGACCTGCATCGGGTACACGCCGGGCTGGGAGATGGCCAGGCCCTGGCCGTCGGGACCGTTGTTGGCCGAGAGTGCCATCGACATGCGGAAGCCGACGCTCTCGCCGGGGGCGAGCGAGTCGGACAGCGCCTCGAAGGGGCCGGCCACGGCGACGGCCGGATCGTCGTCGGCGAGGTCGGTACGCAGGCCCGCGGCCGACGCCACCGGATCGCCGCGCTCGAGCCGGATGGTCAGGTCGGTGATGGACCGGTCGCCGACGTTGTCGACGCGTCCGCTGACGGTGACCACCGGCCGGCTGGTCGTGGTCACGATGTTCGGGGTCATCGAATCGATGACGATGCGGGCGAAGCGGCTCGGTGACCGGTCCGACGCGCCGGACCCGGCGTCGGAATCGCTGGTGGCCGTCTCCGGCGCCGCCGACGCCGGTCCCACCGCGCCGGACAGGACCATCAGACCGAGAACGGCCAGGACCACGGCGGAGGCCAGAGTCGCGAGCGCGCCGGACCGCAGCGCATGCGAGAAGGCGAGAGAACGAGACGAACGGGGCTCGGCGGCGGACGGGCGCGGCTCAGCCATCGCCGGCCGCGGGCCGTCGTGGACGGCGCCGGCGCCGGCGCGGACGAACCGGGGGCGGTGGCTCGTTGCGGCGCTGGTTGCGCGCGGCGGCGGCTTTCTCATAGGCGTTGGGTTCGGTGCGGATGCTGTCGGCCTCGGACTGGGCCAGCCGGGTGGGGTCGGCGGCGAGTTCGGCGATCACACCCCGGGCCATCCGGGCGAGTCGCCGCTCGTCAGAGTACGTGAGCCGACGCGGGAGCTCGTGTAACGGCACCCAGGCCACCTCGGACACCTCGTAGTCGGCGTCGGACAGCTCGCCGCCCGTGCACCGCAGCAGGTAATGATGCACGGTCTTGTGGATCCGACGACCTTCGCTGACGAACCAGTAGTCGATCTTGCCGAGCGGGGCCACCACCGTGCCCTGGATCCCGGTCTCCTCCTCGACCTCGCGGATGGCGGTCTGCTCGGCGGTCTCGCCGGTTTCGATGTGTCCCTTGGGCAGCGACCACATGGTGCGGCCGCGACGGTCGACGCGACCGATGAGCGCGGCCGACAACTGGTCGACGGGGAGGTCGAGGTCGGAGATGACGAGCCCCCCTGCCGAGGTCTCGCGCACGGTGCGGAGTTTCTCGTTGCCCGCGCGGTCAGGGTGGGCGCGCTCGGCAGCCGGGCGTTCGGACGCACGGTCCGCCCGCGCCGTGCGCCGTCGACCCTTCGACGCCTTGCCGCCGGCCTGGGTCAAACCGGTCTTGGTCAGCTTGGCGCTGACGGCGACCATGTCCGACGGCTTCGGCGGGGTGACGCGGGGTCGCGCACGATCGGGATCGACCGGGAGCTTGTCGACGGGCTCGGCCTCGACCGGATCCGGGCACGCGGGATCGGCGGCCCGGGCGCGGGCGAGGTCATTGGGAGTCGGGTGATGAGTGCTGGGTGCCGGTTCGGAGGCCGGGTTGGGCGAGCCGGGTTTGTGGCCCGGCCGCGAGCCCGCCTGGCCGGGAGTCGGCTGCTTGTTCTTGGGTTGGGCATGACCGCTCTGTTTGTGCCCGTGCGGACTGTGCGCCGTCGGGGTGTGAGCGGGCGCCGCACCTCGGTTCTCGGACTTGCGCCGGCCCCGGCGGCGTCGGCCGCGCCGGGCACGACGCCCCTGGCCGGAGGCATTCTGCTCGCCTTGTCCGCCACCCTCACCGTGCGCACCCGACGAGACGCCGCTGACGTCTGAAGGGTTGGTCGAGGAATCGGTGGACACTCCACGATGCTAGCGGCTGGTCACCTGCAGTTTGTCCGGACGCCTCCGAGGGCGCGTAGGTTGTGGATTCGCAGTGTCGCGAGTGCGCCGGGGGTGTATGAGTCGTCGCCGACGAGCTGTGCGGCGGCGTCGTCGCGGGTCACGACGGTAGGGTGGCAAGCCGTGAACGACACTTCCCCGTCCGGTGCGGCGGCGTCTGGGCCATTCCGGAATGGGGCAGCCCAGCCGGACCAGGTGCACTCGGCGGACCCGGAACGGCGCACCCGTCTGCTCGCCGCCGCGGCGATCGCACTGCGCGACCTCGACGACGTCCTCGTGCCCCTCGGCAAGCTGTTCGAGACCGCCGGCCACGAGCTGTACCTGGTGGGCGGCTCGGTGCGCGACGCGGTTCTCGGGCGTCTGGGCAACGACCTCGACTTCACGACCGATGCGCGCCCGGAGACGGTGTCGCAGCTCCTCCGCGGCTGGGCCGACGCGTTCTGGGACGTCGGCATCGAGTTCGGCACGGTCGGGGTCCGCAAGGGCGACCACCTGATCGAGATCACGACGTTTCGCGCGGACTCGTATGACCAGGTCAGCCGCAATCCTGAGGTCACGTTCGGCAAGACCCTCGACGACGACCTGATCCGACGGGACTTCACCGTCAACGCGATGGCGGTCCGGATCGGCTCGGCGGGCGCCCAGGACTTCCGGGACCCGCTCGACGGGATGACCGCCCTGCTGGCCGGGGTCATCGACACCCCCGCCACGCCTGCACAGTCCTTCGGCGACGACCCCCTGCGCATGCTGCGCGCCGTGCGGTTCGTCTCTCAGCTGGGATTCCGGCTCGCGCCGCGCGTGTGGCAGGCGATCACCGACATGAACGGCGAGATCGAACGCATCACCGTCGAACGCATCCGCACCGAGCTGGACAAACTGATCTGCGGCGAGTTCCCGATCGAGGCGATCGACGCCATGGTCGAGACCGGTCTGGCCGAGCGGGTGCTGCCCGAGGTGCCCGGCATGAAGCTCACCATCGACGAGCACCACCAGCACAAGGACGTCTACCAGCACTCCCTGACCGTGCTCCGCCAGGCCATCGATCTCGAGGACGGCGATCCGGACCTGGTGCTGCGCTGGGCGGCCCTGTTGCACGACATCGGCAAACCCGCGACGCGGCGGCACGAACCGGGGGGTGGCGTCAGCTTTCATCACCACGAGGTCGTGGGCGCGAAGATGGTGCGCAAACGGATGCGGGCACTCAAGTATCCGAAGGCGGTGGTGTCCGACGTGGCGCAGCTGGTCTTCCTGCACCTGCGCTTCCACGGTTACGGAGACGGCGCGTGGACCGACTCGGCCGTCCGCCGGTACGTCACCGATGCCGGTCCCCTACTCGACAAGCTGAACAAGCTGGTGCGCGCCGACTGCACCACCCGCAACAAGCGGCGCGCCCGGCGGCTGCAGCAGAACTACGACAGTCTCGAGCAGCGGATCGCCGACCTACAGGCGGCCGAGGATCTCGAGAAGGTCCGGCCCGACCTCGACGGCAACGCGATCATGGAACTCCTCGGCGTGCCGCCCGGTCCGATCGTCGGACAGGCGTGGCGTCATCTGAAGGAGCTACGCCTGGACCGTGGACCGCTCAGCCGCGACGAAGCCGAGGATGCCCTTCGCGAATGGTGGGCGGCGCGCAGCGGTCAGTGAGGACTGCGAGACGCCCCGGGCGTTTCAGCTCGCCGGCGCGAACACCTCGATCGCGTGCGGTACCGCCTCGAAGACCGCCGGCAGCTCGCCGACGAGGTCACCGTCGACCGACACGAGGGCCGGCGGATCGCAGTACAGCTCGACCTCCGCGCCGCGCATGGTCCGGACGTTCGGACTGTCGATGTGCTTGCCCGAGAACACCTTCGGGAAGACGCGCGCAATCGTCCAACGTGCCAGCCGCGGTGGGTTGAGCGCGAGGGTCACGTCGAGCCGGCCGTCGGTGATCGACGCCTGCGGCGTGATCTTCATGCCACCGCCGTACGACGTGGTGTTGCCGATCGCGGCGAAGATGAGGTCGGATTCGACGGCCTGGTCGTCGACGCGGACCTGGTAGTGACGCGACCGCAGAGCGAGTAGTTCGAGCAGCGCCGCGATCGTGTACCGGGACTGTCCGCGCGGCCGGCGCATGTCGATGGCCCGCGCGGTGACCGCGGCGTCGAACCCGGTGGCGGCGACCGTGCTGAACAGCGCGGTCTGCCCGTCCGGGAAGCTGACCCGGCCGAGGTCGATGGGTCGCCGGTGGCCGGCCAGGATGACCTCGACGGCGTCGGCCGGCTCCAGTGGGATGCCGAGGTTGCGGGCGAAGTCGTTCCCGCTCCCGGCCGGGATGACGGCCAGCGGCTTGCCCGACCCGATCGTGGCCTCCACCGTCAGACGCACCGTGCCGTCGCCCCCCACGACGACGAGGACGTCGGTGTCCCCGCGGGCTGCCTTGCCGGCGAGATCGGCGGCGTCGGCGATGTCCTCGCCGACGATGATCTCCACCTCCACGCCGCGGGCACGCAGCAGTTCTGCGGCGTCGTGGGCGACGCGCAGGCCCGTTCCGTGCCGTGCGTACGGACTGGCCACGAGTGTGGCGTGTTCGATAGTCATATGAGTCGGCCCCCCGCCGTTCAAGTGATCCGTTACAGTGTTACACATCATGGCAATCCGTAACGAGGAGATCGGGGATCTCGTTCTGGATGCGGCACGGAGCTGTCTGCTGCGTAGCGGCGGACGCAAGGTGACTGTCTCCGAGGTGGCCCGACAAGCAGGTGTCAGTCGACCGACGGTGTACCGCCGGTGGCCCGACATCAACGAGATCATCCGCGGGCTGTTGACCCGCGAGGTCCTGGGAGTCGTCGAGGACGCGATCGGCGGACGAGGCGAACCCGCCGATCTGGATGCGCTGGTCGATCGGGTGGTCGCGGTCGTCGGCGCGCTCCGCGACGACGAACTGATCGCCTCGCTGTGGCGCGAGCAGCGAGACTTCATGGCGCCGTACGTCTTCGAGCGTCTCGGTACGAGTCAGCAAGGGGCGCTCGCGATTCTCTCCGACATGCTGTCGCAGGCCCAGGAACGGCGCCACGTCCGGGCGGGTGACGCCAAACGGATGGCGGCGATGGTGCTGCTGATCGCGCAGTCGTTCCTCCAGTCCGGGGCACTGGTCTCCGACATCATCGCCGAGGGCTGGAGCACCGAGTTGCACGAGATGCTGGCCGGGTATCTGCGTCCGGCCGGCGCGGGCGTCGACGGATGACGTCGTGAGCGCCGGTCCCGCGGTGCGACTCTGATGGCGACCCTGTCCGCCGACACCCGTCGTCGTGCGCTCGACCGTCTGACGTCCGGCGATCCCCTGGATCTGCTGGTCATCGGCGGCGGTGTGACCGGCGCCGGGGTGGCGCTCGACGCCGCGACCCGTGGCCTGCGCGTCGCGCTCGTCGAGAAGGACGACCTCGCGGCCGGAACCTCGCGCTGGAGCAGCAAACTCGTTCACGGTGGTCTCCGTTATCTGGCCAGGGGTGATCTGCGGATCGCGCGCGAAAGTGCCGTCGAACGTCATCATCTGATGACCGCCATCGCTCCGCATCTGATCGCTCCCCTCCGCCAGATCATCCCCGACCGCGGTGGCAGGCAAACCTCGATCATCCGATTGGGCCTGCGCGCGGGAGATGTGCTCCGACGCAACGCTGGTACCCCCGACTCGCTCCTGCCCCCGCCGGCCCGGGTGTCGGCCCTGGAGACCCTCGCCCGCTTCCCGGCGGTGTCGCCCCACGGTCTGCGCGGCGGTATCTCCACCTCCGACGGTCAACTCGTCGACGACGCTCGGTTCGTCGTCGCCCTCGCGCGGACGGCGGCCGGCTACGGCGCATCCGTCTGCACCCGGGTGCGGGCGGAGCGCCTGGACGGCCGCGGGGCCACCCTCACCGATCAGTTGACCGGTGAGAGCTTCGACGTCGGCGCGCGGATGGTCGTCAACGCCACCGGCGTCTGGTCCGGCGGCATCGATGATGCACTCGCCGTACATCCCAGCCGCGGAACGCATCTCGTCGTCGACGCGGCGCGGTTGGGATTCCCCGACGCCGCGCTGATGACGCCGCTGGGCACCTCGGTGTCGCGGTTCGTCTTCGTGATCCCCGCGCAGCTGGGGCGCGTCTACGTCGGCCTCACCGATGTCGCGGCGCCGGGGCCGATCCCCGACGTCCCGATGCCGGACGAGTCGGAGATCGACTTTCTGCTCGACGCCGTGAATCCCGCTCTCGCACGACCGTTGGATCGCTCGGACATCATCGGCACGTTCGCGGGTCTGCGACCGTTGGTCGACACCCGCGGCGGTCGCGACTCCGACGCCCTCGCCGACGTCTCGCGGCAGCACCACGTCGGCGTCCGCGGCGACGGTCTCGTCAGCGTCCTCGGCGGCAAGCTCACCACCTACCGGCGCATGGCGCAAGACGCCGTCGACGCCGCCCTCGCGACCACCGACCTCACCGCCGGGGACTGTGTCACGACCACGACCCCGCTGGTCGGAGCCCTACGGAACTCGCGCGAGCAGGGTCTGCCGGCTTCGCTCGTGCAGCGGTTCGGCGGGGAGGCGCCGGCGGTGGTGGACGCCGCCGTTCTCGCCGGTCCCCTGGATCCGATCGTCCCCGGCATCGACGTCACCCGCGCCGAGATCGAGTTCGCGATCACGCACGAAGGTGCCCTCGACGCCGACGACATCCTGCACCGGCGCACGCGGATCGGCCTCGTGCGAGGCGACGCCGACGCGGCACGGCCGGAGATCGAGCGGATCCTCGGCGAGGTCCTCGGGTGAGCTTGCTCGGCGTCAGTAACCCATCGTGCGCAATGTGTCTGCGACGCGGTCGAGTTCGGACCGGCGTACGTCGAGGTGCGGGCTGATCCGGAGCACCGGATGCTCGGTCGCCAGCGGTGCGCGCCAGGTGTCCGCGGCGGTGACCAGGACACCGAGTGACAGCAGTTTGTCGCGGGCCGCGGCGACGTCGTCTAACTGCCATCCGGGCGGTGGTGCGAGGGTGATGATCGCCGACGGCTCGTCGAGCGGTTCGAGGACCTCCCAGCTCGCGATGCCGTGGAGTCGTTCGCGGGTGACCCGGCCGATCTTCGCGAGTTCGCGGAAGACGCGCTGCTGGCCGATCTCGAGCAACTCGCGGACCGCGACACCGAGTCCGAGGCGACCGGCGATGAATGCCTCGGAACCGTCGATTCGTACCGGCCGCAACGAGTCTCGACGCACCGCGACGAACCCGACGCCACGCGGGCCGGTGAGCCACTTGCGGCTGGTGCCGTAGACGACGTCGGCACCGGTGACGGTGGGGACGTGACCGACCGACTGCGCCATGTCCACCACGACGGGCACACCGGCCCGATGCGCGAGTTCGACGATCCGCGTGACCGGCTGCACCACACCGGACATCGAGCCGATGTGGCAGACGTGGATGAAGTCGGGCTGCTCGAACTGCAGCATGTTCTCGAGCGCGTCGGTGTCGACGTGACCGTAGACGTCCCCGTCGGGCATGGTCCGTACCGCGTACCCGCGGCGCTCGAACTCCTCGAGGTTGGGCCCGAACTCGTTCTTCGCCACCCACACGGTCGATGTGACGGGCAGGCTCCAGTTGGTGAGGAGGGCGCGCAGAGCGGCGCGGGCGCTCTCACGGAAGACCACCTCGTCGCCGGTGTGTCCGATCAGGGCAGCGAGATTCCTTGTGTCGCGCGCGATCTCCTCGGCGCGGTCGTCGGCGGCGACATACGACCCGCGTTCGGTCTCCCGCCAGAGGTGCGCGGTCATCGCGCCGATCAGTGCGTACGACGAGCGGCCCGCCGAAGCAGAGTCGAGATGTGCCAGGGCTGGTTCGAGCCGGGCCGCATGCCACTGCTCGCCGAGATCGCTGACGTACATGGRCCACAACCTACCGGGTGGTCGAGGTGTCCACACCCATCGGGAACCGCACAGCGGGAACCCGGGCGCTGGGAACCGATCGATGGGAACCGGATTGGGCCCCGGTGCGTCCAAGACCTCATGGACCCGGCGATCGAGTATTTCTTCGGGACCGGCGACGGTCCGACGACGCGCTGGTCCGGGGCCGCCGACCTCGCGCTCGGGGAACCGCGGTCGGATCTCTTCGACGCGATCCGGCTCGACTTCGACGGCGACGGTCGTCGTGATGACGCGATGTGGGACACCGACGCCGACGGTGTCGCCGACGTCGCCGCGCTCGACACCGATGACGACGGCGAGCCCGACGCCTACTACCGCGACTCCGGTGCCGGTCTCTGGGACCGGCCCGTCGCGCGAGCCGATCTCGCCGGCGAACAACTGCCGCGGCGCGACGTCCCCGAGCGGACTCCGCAGCCCCCGGCAGCGCAGGTCACCCGGGTCGACCTCGACGACGACGGTGATCCCGATGCCGAGATCATCGGCGCCGACCGGGGCGGCCGGATCGTCGGCGAACGACTCTACGTCGACTCCGACGCGGACGGCGGCCACGATGTGGTGCTGGTGGACCTGGATGCGGACGGCGTGGCCGACGCCGCCTATGACAACCGGGACCCGCGGTTCACGCGGCGGGGTCGGTGACGCTGGGCCGCACCGTCGTGGGCTCGGCGGACCAGTGCCCACGCGGATGCAGGAGGCGCACCACGAGCATTCCGAGCAGGTACAGCACCACCCCGAGCACGACGAGCCCGACCGCCCGGCCGTCGTCGGGGATTGCGAGCGCCGCGACGGTCACCGCACCCACGTAGGCGATGTTGAACACCGCGTCCTGCACCGAGAACACCTGTCCGCGCACGGCGTCGTCGACATCGACCTGCATCGCCACGTCGCCACACAACTTGGCGATCTGCCCGATGAGTCCGAGTACGAACGCCGACCCGCAGATCACCGCGAAGTCGAAGCTGAGCACGGACATCTCGGCGACCGCCCCGACGGCCAGCGCGACGAGCAGCGTCACGTACCGGCCCACCCGTGCCACCGCGATCGGCGTGATGACCGCGGCGAGAAGCGCCCCCGCGCCGGTGAAACCGATGACCACGCTGACGCGGTCGACCCCGTCGCCGGGACCCATCTGGCGCGTCAGCACCAGGATCATCAGCGTGTTCATCCCGAACACCAGCCGGTGGGCCCCGATAGCCGACAACGCGGCGGCCACGGTCTTGTGGTGGACGACGGCGCGCGCACCGTGCCAGAGTCCGACCGAGACCGCGTGCACGGCCGAACGACCCGGGTCGTCGGGCTCGTCGGGACCGAGTTGCAGCGGTCGGAACCGATGCGCCAGCCCGCCGGAGACGACGGCCAGCACGATCCCGGCGACCATCGTGAGGGCACTGCCCACGTTGTCGTCGCCGAAGATCGCGCGGAGTCCCAGGGTGATGCCGAGACCGACCGTGAGCATCGCGCCGCCCAACGTGGTGAACAACGCATTGGTGGCGACCAGCACCTCACGCCGCGCGACGTGCGGCAGTCCGGCCGACAGTCCGGCCGCCACGAACCGGCTCGCACCCGTCGCGGCGAGGGCGGAGATCAGCACCACGACATCGGGTGCGCCGGAGGCGACGGCCAGTGCGACGAGCCCGATGATCAGCCCGCGCAGCAGGTTCGCGTACAGGAGGACGTTGCGTCGATCCCAGTGGTCGAGCAACGCGCCCGCGAACGGGCCGATGAGCGAATACGGCAGCAGCAGCACCGCGAGGCCACCGGCCACCGCGAGCGGATCCGCATGGCGCTCGGGGTTGAACAGGATGCTGCCGACCAGCGCGGCCTGGAAGATCCCGTCGGTGATCTGACTGGACAACCGGACCGACAACAACCGGCCTAGTCCCGGCGAGGAACGGAGGGAGTGGACGAACACCGACCACCCGCGTTGGTCACGGGTCACCTGGGTGCTGTTCACCGATCCAGCCTACCGAGCTGACGATGGACGTCGTCGGCCACGGACGTGCGATGATGGTCGGGTGGCCGGAGGTGAAGACGCAGACGATCCCACACCGGAATCCCGCCCCGGAGAACACTCGGCGGACAGCGGTGGTGGTGCGCGTATGCCCGGCGTCCCCTGGGATGCCGACCCCACGCCGCGGGTGCGCCCGGGCACCGCGCTGATCGCCTCGACCGATCTCATCGAACCCACCTTCGCCCGAACCGTCATCTACGTCATCGAGCACAACGAGTCGGGCAGTCTCGGGGTCATCCTCAACCGGATGAGCCAGACCGCCGTGCACAACCTCCTGCCGCAGTGGACCGACATCGCAGCCTCGCCGCGCGCCCTCTATGTGGGCGGGCCGGTGAACCAGGAGGCGGCGCTGTGCCTGGGGGTGGTGAAACCCGGCACCGACATCGACGACGTGCCCGCCCTGCGTCCGGTCGACGGCCGGGTCGTCCTGGTCGATCTCGACGCCGACCCCGAGCCCCTCGCCGAGGTCCTCGAGGGTGTCCGGATCTTCGCGGGCTACAGCGGATGGGGCATCGGGCAACTCGACGACGAACTCGACCAGTTCAGCTGGATGGTCGCCTCGGCACTCCCCCGCGACCTGCTTGCGCCGCCGGCGTCGGACGTGTGGTTCGACGTCCTGCGCAGGCAGGCCTGGCCGAAACCTCTCCTCGCGACCCACCCGATCGATCTCAGCGTGAACTGAGTCCGTCCGTCCGGACGGTGATGCTGAGCGTTGCCTGAGATACCCGGTGATCCACGTCACCCGCGGGGTGTTAGGTTGTGGACGCTTGATCAATTTTTCGCTGGACAAACCGTGGATTGCTCCAGCGCATGACATGCGGGGGTGTGCATGAGCGGGTCGAAGAGTGCGCGGGTTCTGGTCGGGGTGATCCTCGCGGTGGTCGCGCTGGTGGCGCCCATCGCCGTGGCGGGCGCTGCCCCGGTCGGACCCACCGGCGGCGCCGACGGGGCGCGATGGGCGGCGAGCCACGACGGCCCGCAACCCTATGCCGGCGTCAACGTCACCTGGGATGTGCCGATCCGGATGAGTGACGGCACGGTTCTCCGGGCCAACGTGTACCGCCCGGCCGACGCTCGCGAGCGTCCCACGTCGACGAAGACGCCGGTAATCGTCAACATGACGCCCTACACCAAGCTCATCACCACCGTCGGTTCCGCGGTGATGCAGAACCCGGTGCTCGAGCCCTACCTGCTGCAGATCGCGCGGTCGATCAACCTGTCCGGCACGCCGATCGACGGCATCAACGACATCGCGCACACCATCCGCGACGGCGGCGCGAAGACCTTCCTCGTCGACTTCGATCTGGTGCGCAGCGGTTACACGCAGGTCGTTGTCGATGTGCGCGGCACCGGTTTCTCGCAGGGAGTCTGGGACGTCTTCCAGTCGCGGGAACAGCGCGACACCATCGAGGTCATCGACTGGGCGTCGAAGCAGCGATGGTCCAACGGCAAGGTCGGGATGTCGGGTGTGTCGTACTCGGCGATCAACCAGATCCAGGCCGCGAACAAGAACCCGAAGGCACTCAAGGCGATCTTCCCGGTCGAGCCGGGCGGAGACCTCATCCGCGACATCGTCGCGCCTGGCGGCGCTCTGGGTGTCGGCTTCCTCCCGCTGTGGCTGACGCTGGTCAACACCACCAAGATGATCCCGAACGTCGCGTCGATGCTGAACGGCACCTTCGACTGGAAGTGGTTGGCGGACCGGATCTCCGACCCGTTCACCTTCTACCCACAGCTGTTCGCCGCTCTGCTCACCCCCGACATCTCGTCGGTGCCGCCGAACCTGAAGGCGTTGCTGGACAACAATTCCGAGCCGAGATCGTCGTGGCTCGACCACGCCGACCGCATCACCACGCCGACGTTCATCTACGGCGGCTGGTTCGACCTCTTCACCAACAGTGAAGTCCGGATGTACAACAAGATCCCGCTGCCGCCGGGCCAGAAGCAACTCATCATGGGCGACGGCTATCACCTGACGATCGGCGGTGGCCAGGAGGGCAGGCGCAACACCCCGCCCCGATTGGATGTCTTGCAGAAGGCGTGGTTCGACAAGTGGCTCAAGGGAATCGACAACGGTGTCGACGCCTACGGGCCCGTCAACCTCAAGCAGGTCGGCGACTCGTGGATCACCGCGCAGCAGTTCCCGCGCGCCGGGATGGAACGCCAGCGGCTCTACCTCAGCGACCGGCGCAGCGGTACCGCGGCACATGCGGTCCGTGACGGCAGCCTGACCCCGGCCGCTCCCGCATCTCGTGCCCGGATGACCATCGCGCCCGGACTGGCACCGATGTGTTCGCGCGACGCCGCGCAGCAACTGGCCGGTGCCCTCGCGATCTTCCCGTTCTGTGCTCTCGACGCACGCATCTCCGAGCGCGCGGCGCTGACGTTCACCACTCCCCCGATGACCACGACGCGCAGCGTGTCCGGGTACGCCAACGTGCGGTTGAACGCCGTGCTCGACGCCACCGACGGGTACTGGACCGCCACCCTCAACGATGTCGCTCCCAACGGGACGTCGAAGGTGCTGACCTCCGGCCAGGTGATGGCGTCGCTGCGCGGATACGACGACGCGAGGTCGCAGTTCGCGCCCAACGGCGACGTCATCGATCCGTTCTACGAGCTCACGTYGGCGTCACGCCAGCGCGTCGTGCCGGGCCGCCCGGTGAGTGTCGACATCGGTCTGCTGCCGACCGAGGCACTCATCAAACCGGGCCACCGCCTGCGGATCGACGTGTTCGCGATGAACTTCCCGCGCGGTCTGCCGTTGCGTCCGCTGTTGAACGAGTCCGGGCTCCGGCCGCAACACATCCAACTCGACCCGAACCGTCCGAGCTTCGTGAACCTGCCGCTGTCGACCCCGGTGGGACCCCCTGCTCCCTGAGGAGCGCCCGGAGCTTGCGGAGGGCGCGTCACGAAGGGTCTTCGCAACCCGACTCACCAGGACCCTTCGTGACGCTCGCAAGCTCGCTCCTCAGGGAGCGGGTGGTGACGCCCGCGAGCTCGCTCTCAGTATCTACGGCTTGGCGGTCGTGGACTATGAAAGAACCCGTTGTGTCGGAGCGGGCCCAACCTCCGCTCCCTGAGGAGGCCGGAGCTTGCGGAGGCCGTCACGAAGGGTCCTGGCGAGATGACGTCGCCAACCCTTCGAAGCCCGTCGACCTCGACGCGCTCCTTCGTCGCTTGCTCGGCCCGGCGGCCAACGCTCCTCGCACCTCAGTATCTGCGGCCTGGCTGCCGTCGTGGGGTCGAAAGAACTGCATCGTTGCCGCCCTATCTTGAAGCGCAATCTCTGCCGAACTTGCGCTACTCGCGTGCACTGTGGCGCCGCATTCTCGTGACCGACGAACTTCAACTCGACTCCTAGACTTCGATCGAAGTCCATCGGTCGAGTTGAAGTCTGCCGGTCGCGGGCCCGGCGCCCTCCGTTGTTATCTGCTCTACCCGCAGGCCGCTTTTCGGACTCCGGAACCGCTGACCTGGCGTTCTTTCGGATCAGGGAGCCGGGGTGGGCGCGCCGGCCGCTTCGGCGTCGTCCGCCTCGCGTCCGTACCGGGTCGCCAGCCACGAGCAGATCATGAGCTGGATCTGGTGGAAGATCATCAGCGGCAGCACGATGAGGCCGACGGTGGTGCCGGTGAACAGGACGGTCGCCATGGGCAGGCCGGTGGCCAGGCTCTTCTTGGTGCCGCAGAACTGGATGGCGATCGTGTCGGCGCGATCGAAGCCGAGCCGCTTCGGGAGCCAGCCGGTGATCGCGAGCATCACCAGGACGAGCAGCAGCGAGATGACGGTCACGGCGATCACCTGACCCACCTCCACCGACGACCAGATGCCCTGGACGACCCCCTCGCTGAACGCCACGTAGACGACGAGCACGATGGCGCCGCGGTCGGCGAGCTTGGTGATCTTCGCGTGCCGGGTGAAGAACGGGCCGACCCACCGGCGGGCGAGCTGCCCCAGTAGGAACGGCACCAGGATCTGCGCGACGATCTTCAGGACCGACGTCGCGTCGATGCTGATGTCGCCGGCGTTCTGCATCAGCGCGACCACCAGCAGCGGGGTCAGGAAGACGCCGAGGATGTTCGACGTGGATGCGCTGACGATCGCCCCGGCAATGTTGCCCCTGGCCATCGAGGTGAAAGCGATCGAGGACTGCACCGTCGATGGGACCAGGCATAGAAAGAGCAGTCCGGCATAGAGGTCCTCGCCGATCAACGGCTCGACAACCGGTTTCAGCGCCAGTCCCACGATCGGGAAGACGATGAACGTGAACGCGAGGATCGTGACGTGCAGCCGCCAGTGCCGGAGACCTTCGAGCGCCTCGCGTGGATGCAGTCGCGTGCCGTAGAGGAAGAACAGTGCGGCGATCGCGACGATCACCACCCAGTCGAGTGCCTCCGCCGCCGCGCCGCGAACCGGCAGGAATGCGGCCACCGCGACGGCGATGCAGATGGCCAGGATGAAGCCGTCGATCGGAGAACGATCAAGGAGATTCTTGAGAGTACGCATGGATGTGCCCCGAGATCAGTGATGTGAGACGACGCCGGCCGGCTCAGGCCTGGGCCGAGTCGCCTGCGCAGACGCCGCGCAACGAGCAGGCACCGCAGCTGCTGGTGCCGCAGTCGGCCGCCGGGGCCGAGGGGTTCTCGTCGGCGGCATGGCTGTGGGCGTCGCCGCCGGAACAGCAGGAACAGCCCTCGTCGTCGGCGGGTACGGCTGCAGCGGCGCGTACCCCGATCCCGCTGACCAGTCCGACCACCACGAGCGCGGCCACCAGCGCGACGAGTCCGAAGGCCAGTGCCCACCCGCCCGGGACGGCAAGGGTCGCGATGGCCCCCAGCGTGAGGATCACCGACGCGCCGAGAGTGCCCGGTCCGGCGATGCGGTTGGCGATGCGGAAAGCCTCGTCGGACCGCATGGTCTCCGCGGAGCGAACGCCGATCCAACGATTGCGCGGGAGGGTGCCGCGGAGTCCGCGGATTCCTACCACCGCCCAGAGTCCGGCCAGCACGAAGAGCAGTACGGCAACGGCGACGGACACGGCATTCACGACCCACAGCATACGACCGTGCGTCGTACCGAAGTGAATCGGTATCTGACGAGCCGGTGCCGCCCACGTCGGAGGCGACCGGATTGGGGGCGGCGACGGACAGGATTTACCCTGGTCGCGTGACTTCAGCCGAGAAGACGAGCGGCGACACCGCCGGCACGACCGCCCACCGCTACACGGCGGCGGTCGCCGGCGAGATCGAGCAGCGCTGGCAGCAGACCTGGTCCGACGAGCACGCCTACGAGGCGCCGAATCCCGTCGGGCCGCTCGCCGGTGACCTGTCCGACTTCGGTGGCGGGGACGCCGACGCCGCCGACAAGCTCTTTGTGCAGGACATGTTCCCCTACCCGTCCGGCGCGGGCCTGCATGTCGGCCACCCGCTCGGCTTCATCGCAAGCGATGTCTTCGCGCGCTACCAGCGGATGACCGGCAAGAACGTGCTGCACACGATGGGCTTCGACTCGTTCGGCCTGCCCGCCGAGCAGTACGCGGTGCAGACCGGCACCCACCCGCGCACGACCACCGAGCAGAACATCGAGCGCTACCTGGGCCAGATCCGACGGCTCGGGCTGGGCCACGACGAGCGCCGTCGGGTGGCCACCACCGATGTCGACTTTTACCGGTGGACCCAGTGGATCTTCCTGCAGATCTACAACGCCTGGTACGACACCGACCAGGGCAAGGCTCGGCGCATCTCCGAGCTGGTCGACGAATTCGCCTCGGGTGCACGAGCATTGGGTGGAAAGCACGAGGGGCGCAGCTGGGCCGACCTCTCCCCCGCCGAGCGCACCGAGATCCTCGACGACCATCGCCTGGTGTACCTGAGTGATTCGCTGGTGAACTGGTGCCCAGGACTGGGCACCGTGCTGGCCAACGAGGAGGTCACCGCCGATGGCCGCAGTGACCGCGGCAACTTCCCGGTGTTCCGGAAGCATCTGCGGCAGTGGATGATGCGGATCACCGCGTACTCCGACCGCTTGCTCGACGACCTGGATCTGCTGGACTGGCCGGAGAAGGTCAAGACCATGCAGCGCAACTGGATCGGACGCTCGCGCGGTGCGCAGGTGCGCTTCGACGTGCCCGGCGTCGGCGGCATCGAGGTGTTCACCACCCGTCCCGACACCCTGTTCGGCGCCACCTACATGGTTCTCGCGCCCGAGCATCCGCTCGTCGGCGACCTCATCACCGCAGCATGGCCCGAGGGCACCGATGATCGCTGGACCCGCGGCGGGGCCGACCCCGCGGCCGCGATCGCGGAGTACCGCGCGTCGATCGCCGCGAAGTCCGACCTCGAGCGCCAGGAGAACAAGGAGAAGACGGGTGTCTTCACCGGCAGCTTCGCCGTCAATCCCGTGAACGGAGAGCAGGTTCCGGTCTTCGTCGCCGACTACGTCCTCATGGGCTACGGCACCGGCGCGATCATGGCGGTCCCGGCCCACGACGCCCGCGACCATGAGTTCGCGACGGTGTTCGGACTGCCGATCCGCGAGGTGATCGGCTCCGACACCGACATCGCCACCGAGGCGTACGTGGGCGACGGACCCCTGGTGAACTCCGGGTTCCTCGACGGTCACAATGTCGAGGACGCGAAGGCGGCGATCGTCGAACGTCTCGAGGCCGACGGGGTGGGCACCGGGAGAATCCAATACAAGCTTCGCGACTGGCTGTTCGCCCGTCAGCGTTACTGGGGCGAACCCTTCCCGATCGTCTACGACGCCGCCGGCCAACCCCACGCGCTGCCGGAATCGATGCTGCCGGTGGAGCTTCCGGAGGTCGACGACTATGCGCCGGTGTCCTTCGACCCCGACGACGCGGACAGCGAGCCGTCGCCTCCGCTGGCGAAGGCCACCGAGTGGATGACGGTGGAACTCGACCTGGGCGACGGCGTGCAGACCTACACCCGGGACGCCAACGTCATGCCCCAGTGGGCGGGCAGTTCGTGGTACCAGCTGCGCTACATCGACCCCACCAACTCGGAAACCCTGTGCGCCAAGGAGAACGAGGCGTACTGGATGGGGCCCCGGCCGGCACTGCACGGCGAGAACGACCCGGGTGGCCTCGACCTCTACATCGGTGGTGTCGAGCACGCGGTGCTGCACCTGCTGTATTCGCGGTTCTGGCACAAGGTCCTCTTCGACCTCGGATACGTCACGAGTCGCGAACCGTACCGAAAGCTGTTCAACCAGGGCATGATCCAGGCGTACGCCTACACCGATTCGCGCGGCATCTATGTGCCCGCCGAAGAGGTCACCGAAGAGAACGGCGAGTTCTTTTACAACGGTGAGAAGGTTCGCCGGGAGTACGGCAAGATGGGCAAGTCCCTCAAGAACTCGGTGGCGCCCGACGACATCTGCCGTGACTACGGTGCCGATACGCTGCGCGTCTACGAGATGTTCATGGGTCCGCTCGACCAGTCGCGGCCGTGGGCCACCAAGGACGTGGTGGGGTCGCAGCGATTCCTGCAGCGCATCTGGCGACTCGTCGTCGACGAGGAGTCCGGTGCGCTCCGGGTCGCCGACACCGAGCTCGACGACGACACGAAACGGTTGCTGCACAAGACGATCGCCGGCGTCCGCGAGGACTACGACGCGTTGCGCAACAACACGGCGGTCGCCAAGCTCACGGTGCTGACCAACCACCTCACCAAGAACTTCGAGAAGACCGGCGCCCCGCGGGAGGCCGTCGAGGCGCTGGTGATCATGCTGGCTCCCCTGGCGCCGCACATCGCCGAGGAGCTGTGGCATCGGCTGGGTCGGGAGACCCTGGTGGTGCGGACCGCATTCCCGGTCGCCGATGAGGAGTGGCTGGTCGAGGACACCGTCGAGATCCCGGTTCAGGTCAAGGGCAAGGTCCGCAGTCGGATCACCGTCCCGGCCGACGCCGACGAGGAGACCCTGCGTGCCGCCGCGCTCGCCGACGAGAAGATCGTCGCGCTCCTCGACGGCGCCGAACCCCGCAAGGTCATCGTGGTGCCCGGTCGGATGGTGAACATCGTCCCGTGACGGCCCTCTCTGATCCGAGTGGGCCGTACTCATGCTCCCTGAGGTGCGAGCGAAGCGAGCCACGAAGGGCTCGCAGGGTGTCTCACCAGGCCCTTCGTGGCTCGTCGCTTTCGCTCCTCACACCTCAGGGACCAGAGATCGACGCTCGCTCCTCAGGGAACGGAGGCCGGTCGTATCTACTTCGGCGGCAACTTCCGCGCGTAGTTCGAACCGATCGCAATCCAGCGGGAGAGCTGGCGGTCGGTGGCGATGCCGGCGTCGTCGACGCGTAGCCATCCCCGGAGCTCGCGTTCCGACATCACCATCGGCCGGGTGTGCGGGTACTCGAGGAGGCTCTCGGTCTCCTCGGGTGCGACGCGCACCATGATCCCGCCCTTGCCGCTGGCGGCGACGGCCATGTTGCCGTTGATCAGAAAGGCCAGCCCGCCGAACATGCGCTTCTCGTCGAGGCCGCACTCGGTCGCCAGCAGAGCACGGATGCGGTAGGCCAGTTCCTCGTCGTACGCCACCGGTCCACATTATTCGGCTTCGGCCACGAACCGGGACTTGGCAAGGAACTTACTGCGCAGTAAGGTACTGCCATGGCGATCAACCTGGAGCTCCCGAAGAAGTTCGATTCGACGGTCGAGCGCACCCATATGGCTGCCGAGCACCTCTTCCGGCCGATCTCGCGGAAGTACGACCAGGCCGAACACGAGTATCCGGTCGAGCTCGACGAGCTGGCGAAGCTCGCCAAGCAGGGCCGATCCTCGGAGAAGTCCGCCGATGCCGAGAAGTCCGCCTCCGACGCTCCGTCGGTGAACGGCGCGAACATGCGCGGGCTCCTGTCGGCTCTGGAGATGAGCTGGGGCGACGTCGGCCTGCTGCTCTCCATTCCCGGCCAGGGTCTTGGCAACGCCGCGATCGCGGCCGTGGCGAACCCCGAGCAGCTCGAGCGCTTCGGCGACGTGTGGGCGGCGATGGCCATCACCGAGCCGAGCTTCGGCTCCGATTCGGCGGCGGTCTCGACGACTGCCACCCTCGACGGCGACGAATACATCCTGAACGGCGAGAAGATCTTCGTGACCGCGGGCTCGCGCGCCGACCACGTCGTCGTGTGGGCGACCATCGACAAGAGCGTCGGACGCGCGGCCATCAAGAGTTTCGTCGTGCCGATGACCACCGAGGGCGTGACCGTGGCCCGCCTCGAGCACAAGCTGGGCATCAAGGCCTCTGACACGGCGGTGGTCCGGTTCGAGAATGCACGGGTGCCCGCCGAGAACCTCTTGGGTTCGCCGGAGATCGACACCAAGAAGGCCTTCGGCGGGGTCATGCAGACCTTCGACAACACCCGCCCAGTGGTTGCTGCGATGGCCATCGGACTCGGTCGCGCTTCCCTGGAGGAGCTGCGTCGGATGCTGGAGGAGGCGGGTCACGAGATCGACTACGACCGTCCGGCGTCGTCGCAGCACGCCACTGTCGCCGAGTTCATCCGCCTCGAATCCGACTGGGAGGCATCGTGGTTGCACACGGTCCGGGCGGCATGGATGGCCGACAACAAGCAGCCCAACTCGACCGAGGCATCGATGTCGAAGGCGAAGGCCGGTCGGACCGTCACCGACATCACCAACAAGACCGTCGAGATCGGTTCCACGGCAGGCTATTCCGAGACCTCACTGGTGGAGAAGTGGGCGCGTGACTCGAAGATCCTCGACATCTTCGAGGGCACCCAGCAGATCCAGCAGCTGATCATCGCCCGGCGCGTGTTGGGGAAGAGCTCGACCGATCTGACCTAAGACTCTCGAGAGTCGGCCGCGAGCCCACCGGTCGCGACCGCCGAAGAACTCATCTGCAGACCTCAACTCGACCGCCAGACCTCGATCGAAGTCTGGCGGTCGAGTTGAAGTCCGGGTGTCGTCGAACGTCCTCAGACCTGCGCGATGAGCCACGCCGCGATCGTCTCGGCATTGTCGCGGTCGGTGGCCACGCCCGCATGCCCGGTGAACCGGTCGGAGTACGTGACGCGCACCCCGGCGCGCCGATAGGTCTGCACCAAGCCGGACACCAGCGGTTGCGGCGACACGGTGTCGACGGTGCCCGAGTCGATGCGGACCGGTAGCCCCCGATCAAAACGCAGTCGGTCGACGTCGTTGTCGCGCAGCACTTTCAACAATGCGGACTTCATCTCGTCGCCGCGCGGTCCCAGGAGCTGGGCCGGTGCGAGGCCGCCGAACGAGTCCGGTGAGGTCAGGTCGGCGTAGCAGCGGGCCTCGACCTGCGGACGGAGCCTGCTCGCCGCCGCTCTGAGCCCGCCGTTGGACATCAACTCGTCGAACTCGGGATCGGCTGCGGCCGCGCCATACCCGATGAGAGCGGCCAATCCCATCAGTTCGTTGATCGCGGGACCGGACACCGGAACGTGGGACGCCCCATCGAGGAGCGCGGCCACCTGCGTCGGCGGTGCGAGTGCCGACACCGCGCGGAGTCGGAGGTCGCCCCATTCCGATAACGGCCGCGCCGCGGCGGCCAAGGCGGCGACGGCGCCCTCGGAATGCCCGGCCACGACGACGTCGCGGCCGATCCGTCGGTCGTGATCCGCGACAGCCAGCGCCATGTCGACCGTCGATCGCGCCAGCGAGTCGCCGATGAGATACGGGTGCGGCCCGGGCCCGCCGATACCCTCGAAGTCGGGCCGTGCCACGGCGAATCCGGCGTCGAGCAACCGGCCGACGATGCCGTCACCTGACGTCATGCGGGGAAGTTCGGAATGACCGGCATGGGCCTGCGACGGCGCGCATCGGTCTGCAGCGCCGACCGTCATGTGATTCCACACGGCGAGCAGCCAACCCCCGGCGGGCGGCCGCGTCGACGGTGTGAGCAGCGTGCCGGTCATCTCCGTCGGGAGACCGCGGATGGACGTCGAGCTGTATCGCACGCGCAATGTCGAACCCGCTTGGGGGAGTGCGATGACCGGGTCCGTCACGGTCTCGGAGTCGACGATGCGCGGGACCACGTGAACACCGGCCGGCGAATCCGGCCCCGGACCTCCCGCCCTGGCGGGAGCTTGCACGGTCAGGGCCGTGGCGAAGGTCAACGCGACTCCGACGACTGCGGCGAGAAGCCGTCGGCCGCCGATCGATCTCGTGTCCTTCGCAAGCAGGGTGGGCAACGTCACCCGTAGCAGAGTAACCGGGATCCGGGTGCGCCGCGCCGCCTCTGCGGGTCGCAGCACAGATCAGCGCAGGAGACGTTGGCGCAGTGCGGCTTCGCGCGCGAGCCGTTCGGCGTCGCGGCGGCGGCGCTCGGCCATGATCGCCGACAACACGTCTTCGAACGGGGCGCCGGGCGGGGGAGCGGGTGCGACGAACGGCGCGACGTCGAACACGATCCTCCGGGCGGCATGGGCTCTCGGCTCGGGCTTCATGCCGTGGCGGCCGTTGAGGAACTGGCGGATGATCACCGCGAGTGGGTCGGGGAGGGCGGCCATGTCGGCGGACACGGCCCACGAGTGCAGGCCGGGTGGCATCTCGATGGGTGCCTGCTCGACGAGCCGGTGGCGGTCGCGGATGACGTAGGTCCCGGCGAGCAGGTCGCCCAGGCGCTTGCTCTTGCGCGAGATGGCCGCCGAGATCAGCGCTGGGAGTCCCAGGCACGCATACAGTTCGACGAAGCCGACGAGTGCTCGGGTCAGGGAGTGGCGGAACCCGGTCGGGCCCGCGTCATCGCGGACTGTTCGGAGGCCCAGGACGAGGTGTCCCACGGTCTTCCCCGGGGTCACGGTCTCCAGCAGCGTCGGGAGTGCGACGACGGCGACGATCGGGATCAGGGTGTTGATGGTTCCCCGCCACGCCTCGCTCGCCTCGCCGGCGACCTTGAACGACATCCACCACAGGAACAACCACAGTCCGAACCCCAGCAGGACGTCGATGATGCCGGAGAGAATCCGGTAGCCGAGGTTCGCCGGCGGGAGTGCGAGAGCGACCGCCTCGCCGGAGACGAGGTCGTTGCGTCCGACGCCGACTGTCGTCGTGGCGCCCGCGCCCCACGCGACCGGACCGGGTCGGCCGGCGACGGGTGCACCCGGGCCCGCGGGGGCCCGAGGCGGCACTGGACGAGACATCACGCCTCACCCTACGACGCAATTCGTCGACAGGGCATCGGGAACTCACAGCCCCGACGTCCGCTGAATGACACGTGCCGCGGAGGCGAGAATGCCCGATACGCTGGCCGAGTGGATCTCGACGCCTATGTGTCCGCGCACCGCGCGACGTGGGAGCGGCTTGACGCGCTCTCCCGGCGGCGCCGGCTCACCGGCGCCGAGGCCGACGAGATGATCGACATCTATCAACGGGTGGCCACCCACCTGTCGGTCATCCGCTCGACGGCGCCCGATGCCACGTTGGTGGCGTACCTGTCAGCCCTCCTGGCCCGCGCCCGCGGTCGCGCGACCGGAACCCGGGTCAGTACTCCGGCGATGGTGATCGAGTTCTTCACCCGGTCGTTCCCCGCGGCCCTGTACCGGATGCGCTGGTGGTGGATCTCGGTGATGGGCGGATCGCTCGGGGCGGCTGCGGTCATGACGTGGTGGGTCCTGGCGCACCCGCGGATCGAGAGTTCGTTCGCGTCGCCCGCGGAGATCGAGCGTCTCGTCACCAACGACTTCGAGAACTACTACAGCGAATACGAGGCGACCTCGTTCGCCGCCCGCGTGTGGACCAACAACTTCTGGCTGGCCGCCCTGTGTATCGCCCTAGGCGTCTTCGGGTTTCCGGTGATCTGGATGCTCTACACGAACATCCTCAATCTGGTGGTCGTGGCGTCGATCATGATCCGGCACGGTCGTGGTGATCTGTTCTTCGGACTGATCCTGCCGCACGGAATGCTCGAACTGACCTGCCTGTTCGTCGCCGCGGGAGTCGGTCTGCGGATCTTCTGGGCGTGGGTGGCCCCGGGGAACCGGACGCGTGCAACGGCTCTCGGGGAGGAGGGCCGAGCAGCGGTCGGTGTCGCGCTGGGTCTGGTCGTCGTGCTGCTGCTGTGCGGGGTCATCGAAGCGTTCGTCACGCCGTCCCCGCTGCCGACCTGGGCCCGGATCGGGATCGGTGTGACGGCGTGGACGCTCTTCATGGCGTACGTCTTCATCGCCGGGCGCCGCGCGTACGAGTACGGCGACACCGGCGATCTCGACGAGGCAGAACGCGGGCTCACCGTCCCGACGGCGAGATAGCGGCCCGTCGACGTCGAACCGGAATGGAACGACGCCTACGATCACCGGGGAGAGTCGACGACGACGAAGGGGAACACTCTGATGGCAACTCGCAAGGGATCACTCGACGCTGTTTCGCTGCTGGGCGGGGGACTGGCCGCCACCGGGGTTGCGCACTTCATCAAGCCCGAGATCTTCGCCCCGATCACCGAGCCGGTGTTCCCCGACGACACCACCACCTGGACCTACCGCAACGGTGCCTGCGAGACCGCCATCGGCCTCGCACTGGTGTCGCCGCGGACCCGCCGGCTGGGCCTGGCCGGGCTGGCCGGCTACGTCGGGTTCCTCGGTTACCGGGCGGCTCTCGCGAAGAAGTGATCCGTTGCTCCTCAATCCGAAAGATTGACCTGACCACTGCTCCCTGAGCCTGAATCTTTCATGGGTGGCTGGGTTTTCGTCGATCAACGGTCGGTGTGGGGTTGTGGGGTTGGTGTTGGTGTGTGGGCAGGGTGGGTCGCCAGCGTTCGGTTCGCTGGTTGTTCTCAGTTCCTGGTGGGGGTGGGGGCTGCGGTGACCGGGTGCGTGTGACAGGGGGCTGGTTAGGCGGTGAGGCGTTGCCAGCCGTGGTGTATGTGGTGGTTGTAGGGCCAGTCGGTGGGTAGTCGCAGGGTGGTGGTGCGGGCGTGGGTGATGATTTTGCCGGCGACGGTGAGTAGGCGGTGGCGTAGGCGTTTGGGTTCCCAGCGGCGGATGGGGTCGTGGCGGGTGTAGCCGAGGGTTTGAGTCCAGGCGAGTAGGTCGGAGGCTAGGGCGACGATGTCGAGCCACAGTTGGTTTTTGGCGAATTCCTCGAAGGGCAGGTTGGCCATGCCGGTGTCTTTGAGGCAGCGGATACGGTCCTCGGCGCGGGCGCGTTGACGGTGTCGTAGTTCCAGGGTCGGTAGGGTCCAGCCGCGGCCGCGGGTGTTGGTGGCGAACACGGTGTAGCGGCGGCCCTCGATATCGGTGATGAGGTGTTGGGCTCCGTTGTGGGGGTATTCACGGCGCACGATCAGCCGCATCCCCGATGGCCAGGACTTGTAGCCGGGTTCTGCGGCACGGGTGGCCGGCGGTAGGTAGCGGGTGATCTCGGCGACCTGGGCATCAGCTCGCGGATCGGCGTCGGCGTTGTTGACCGCGGTGACCCAGGCAGCCTCGGGCAGCACGTCTAGGGCTTCTTTGACCAGTTCGGTGATGGTGAACCCGACCGAGTACTGCAGATTCTGCTCGGCCAGGTAGGCCAGGAACTCTTTGGCACACCCGGCCGAATCGGTACGGATGAGCACGTGGGCGCGTTCGGCAGCGGGCAACTGCGCCACCGCCCTTTCGGTGGCGGCGATGTGCATGTCCGCACCCTTGGGGGAGGCGCCCCCACGCCGCAGGTCCAGGTTCAGTGTTTCCCCGGTGCCGTAGGCGCCGTGGTCGACGAACGAACACATCGGGGAATGCCCGAACACCCGTTTATACGTTTTCTGGGCCTGTTCTTTGGCCGATCCGGCCGTCACGGTCGTGGCATCGAGATCGACGGTCACCAGCCCGCCATCGACGCTGCCCGCGGCGCCTTCCAGTGGGCGGGCGATGTCCCACACCCGTTCCCGCGCGGCGGCGCGAGCCGCACCGATCGCGGTACTGACCGCCTCGACATCAGCAGCGAGTCGGGTGATCACCCGCGAGATCGTGGGATCAGAGGCCACCTGCCCATACAACTGTGGTTGAGCACGGACTGTGGCCACATCGGCCACACAGTCACCACCGGTCGCCAAGGTCTGAACCGCCCCGGGTCTGTCGGAGGCTCTCGAACCTGTGAAGGATGGAGAGCATGGCAGCACCACGCAAGTACAGTGAGGAACTCAAGGACCGGGCCACCCGGATGGCATGTGAAGCGCGACAAGATCCCGATTCGTCGAGAGGTGCGATCAAGCGGATCGCCGATCAGCTCGGAGTCCATCCCGAGGCGTTGCGCAATTGGGTTCGTCAGGCCGAGATCGACGGCGGGGTCCGCCCGGGCACCACGAGTGAGGACGCTGACCGCATCGCGGCGTTGGAGCGGGAGAACCGTGAAC